>DASTZZ010000092.1 GCA_035764005.1 Terriglobales bacterium | reverse complement strand
CGTTGCTTTCTCCTCGCCGTAGGTTTTGGCCAGGTTGGCATGCCACTCTTCTTCTGTGGGCCGCGACGACATTCGATTGCCTTCTTCACTCACCGAGCCGATCAGCATGGGAACGTCCTTTGAAATCTGCGGAGCCGCATCAAAGAACGACCGCATGTTGACCAGCTTTCCATCAACGCAAGGTGACCAGCCGACGCGCGGTTTACCCGGTGCGCCCGGGCCAAAGGCCGGCCCCGGTGGATTGATTTTGGCGGCGGCCGCAGTGCCGGCGGCCATCAGTTTGCTCCATTCCATCTTCTGCAAAGACTCGATGTCGTTGGGCGCGAGCCCAAGATCTTTCATCACCAGGCGGGCAAGCTCGGTTTGCTGTTCCTTAGTGGGAATGTTGCCGCCTCCTCCTGACTGTACGGCTGCGCGATGAAAGAGTCCCGCTGCTGACGGCATGCCCATCAGCGTCGTCACCTTCGATCCGCCGCCGGACTGGCCGTAGATCATCACCCGATCCGGATCTCCACCGAAGTTCTCGATGTTGTCGTGAACCCAGCGCAGCGCCGCCACCAGATCGGACATACCAACGTTTGCTGAATCTTCATAGGCTGGGCCGCCGATTTCAGAGACATCGAAGAAACCGAGGATGTTAAGCCGATGATTGACCGAGACCTGTACCACGTCGTGGTGCCGCGCCATTTGCGCGCCCTCATGCGAGGGCAATTCATATGACGATCCGAAACTGTATCCTCCGCCGTGGATGTAAAACATCACGGGCCGCCTGCCTGTCAGGCTTGAGGTCCAGATGTTCAGCTTGAGCAGGTCTTCGCTTTGCCAGCCGTCGTCCCAGTCTTGGATAAAGGTCTGTTCGGGGCTCGTCCAGGTATGCAGATTTTGCGGACAATTCGCTCCATACACCAGAGTGGGATACTCGTCGGTCCAAGGCGTGGGAGGCTTGGCAGGGAGCCAGCGGTTCGCTCCTGCCGTAGTCTGCCCGTAAGGCACGCCCTTGAACGTGAATACGCCACCATCGACAAACCCGCGCACTTTTCCGTATTGCGTTTTCGCCACCGCCGAAGCCGGAGTCGAGCAGTTACCGGGTCCCTGATGAGCCGAAGTCTTGATGCTGTCCGATGCTCGTGCAGCTTCAGTTGCGATAATTCCTACTCCTGCCGTGGCCGAAAGCAGCAGTGCCTCGCGTCGGGTAATAACACTGCGCTTTGAAGAATCAGACATGAATGCCTCTCCTTTGTTCGCGTTCTGCAATGTGGATGCGGCGATCGGTCCTACTCCGCATTACAGATCGGCTCATCTATTCTCGTGGATGGTGTTCACTGCATTCCGCAACTTGGTCATGCCAATGAAGCGGCTATTATCGATAACTTTACCGACGTTGACAACAGATGTTCCTGAGCATATAAATTTCGAGCCGCAACGAACTAAAACGTTTGAGAGGCCTAGAAACGTGACGCTCTCTCCCATCGCTACAAAGCTCAGAGTTTTCGCTCTGATTGGAACCGCAATTGCTCTCTCGTGCTGGTCTCACGCCCAGGTGGAGACTCATCCTTCTCCGATCGTGGCCACTGTCGATGCGACACAGGTAAAGGAGCCGATCTCGAAATATATGTATGGAATGTTCATCGAGCACATTGGGAATCTCATTAACCACTCGCTGTGGAGCGAGATGCTCGATGACCGTAAGTTCTACTTCTCAATCGACTCAAAACCAGAGCCTCAGCCCAGCGGAGCACCGAATGCAATCCGCCAGAGGATGCAATACAAGAAGTGGCGGCCTATAGGTCCTGACGAGTTCATCACTATGGACGCGACGCATGCTTTTGTCGGCGAGCATTCTCCCGAGATAAAGCTGGAAGTTGCGACGCCGCACGGCATCCAGCAGTCCGGTTTGGTGTTGCGCAAAGGCAAGTCTTACGTGGGCCGAATCTACCTCGCTGGAACTCCGGCGGCGAAAGTGAAAGTTAACCTCGTCTGGGGCACGGGTACTCAAGACCGGCAAGAGATCACGGCGCCAACTCTACATTCTGGATACGCAAGGTTTCCGCTGAAGTTTACGGCACAGTCGGATAGCGACAACGCTCGTCTGGAGATCGTCGGTGCAGGCACGGGTTCGTTCCATATTGGGACGGTCTCACTTATGCCCGCGGACAATGTTCATGGCTTCCGCTCCGACACAATAGCTGTGCTCCGCCAATTGAACTCCGGCTTCTGGCGACTACCCGGCGGAAATTTCCTTTCCGATTACGACTGGCATGTTGGGATCGGCGACCCTGACAAGCGGCCGCCCACATGGGATTACGCATGGAATGCAATGCAGCCCAACGACGTCGGCATGGACGAGTTGATGGAGATGTGCAAGTTGCTCGGCGTCGAGCCTTACATCACAGTGAATGCAGGTCTCGGTGGCGCCGAATCGGCAGCCGAAGAAGTGGAGTACATCAATGGATCGACAAACACGCGTATGGGCGCGTTGCGCGCGCGTAACGGACATCCCGTGCCGTATCACGTTAAGTACTGGAATGTCGGCAATGAGCCGTATGGGTTCTGGGAAATCGGTTGGACGCCGCTGCGTTACTGGGTGATCAAGCATCGCGATTTTGTCAAAGCGATGCGTGCAGTCGATCCGTCCATAACGATCCTTGCATCCGGTGCCATGCCGGACGAGATGACGGTGACCGGCAATGCCCGCATGGCTACCGGCAAAGTAATCGGCGAGTTCGGTACGGACGCTGACTGGACCGGCGGCCTTTTCTCAAAATGTTGGGGCACATTCGATGGCGTGACCGAGCACTGGTACGCGCGCAGCGGCACGCGCTTCGATTTGGACATCGGCCAACACGATCCCTACACCGGTGGAACAACCATGCCGCCGCGCTATGGATATGTTCCGGTGAAACAATCGTTGATCGAATGGTCTCGCGTGCCCTCCAACCGAGTTCGCGTGAAGGCGGAAGAGTGGGGGCATTATCAGGAACAATATCCCGCTATCAAAGATAAAAAGATTTTTCTCTCGATCGATGAATGGGCATATACGGGGAGCCCGACCGATCTAAAACTCGCTCTGGCTTATGCGATGGTGCTGCAAGAGATGTTTCGGCACACTGGCTTCCTCAAGATGTCAGCCTTCACCATGGGCGTTTCTACGATCAACTTCAATGCAACTGAAGCGAGCTTCAACACTACTGGATTGATGTTCAAACTCTACCGAGACCATTTTGGAACTATTCCGGTCGAGGTTAGCGGCAATTCTCCACAGCCTGCTCCCAAGTGGCCCGTCGGAGGCGAACAACCTGCGACGAGTCCCGGCAGTCCGACGTATCCGCTGGATATCTCCGCTGCTTTCACCGTCGACCACAAGTTTCTTACCGTAGCCGTCGTCAATGCAACGGAAGAGCCTCAATCACTTAGCTTGAACATCAAAGGCGTCCATGCGACCGGCGGAGCAAAGATGTGGGAAATGACTGGAGCGAGTCCCGATGCTGCCAATGTGCTGAGCAAAGCTCCTGAGGTTCAGGTCACGGAGAAAGTTATGCCGGCCTCCGCAGAAGGGCTATCCGTACCTCCAGTCAGCATCTGTCTGTACCAATTTGCGACGGAGTCTGTCGTTGCAAACTCAGACGTGCGGTGAACAACGCAGATCTTGAGAGTTGATTCATCAGCCCTGAGGTGCTGAGGCTGGAATAAGCGAGGTTTCACTGATGCATCGGCGGAAATTTATTCATCTGCTAAGCGGCCTCGCCGCGACGCCGCTTCTAAAATCGGTCAGAGCCTTCACGCAGGCTGCATCACCAGCCAAAACACCAGCATCCACATCCCCGGACGGCTTCAACAAACTCACGCAGGATTACGCGAGCTTCTGCGCCATGTCGGAAAACGAACGCGTGTTCTACGCGTTCCACAATGGTCAGATCGTCTCCGAGCGCTTCAATCCTGGAGACTACAAGGTTTCCGCATACGACCCACCGCAGCCCAATTTGCCGGTGCCAGGTGGATCGCACGACGGCGTTCCCATGGTTTCGCCCGTCCCCGGACTACAGGGCGACGGCCCTTACAAACCAAGTTGGGAATCACTTCTTGAGTACGAATGCCCGGAATGGTATCGCGATGTCAAGTTCGGAATTTGGAATCACTGGAGCCCGCAGTGCGTTCCCGAAGATGGCGACTGGTACGCGCGCAATATGTACATCGAAGGGCAGAAGCAGTATCAGTTCCATCTTGATCATTACGGCTCACCCACGCGCTTCGGGTACAAAGACCTTTGCGCGCAGTGGACGCTCCTGAATTGGGAACCATCGGAGCTGATGGATCTGTACGTGAGCGCGGGCGCGAAGTTCTTCGTTGCACTCGCCAACCATCACGATGGCTTTGATACCTGGGACTCGAAATTCCATCCATGGAACGCTGCGAAAATTGGTCCGCACCGAGACGTAATCGGAACGTGGGCAAATGAAGCACGCAAGCGAAATTTACGCTTCGGGGTGACCGTCCACGCGGCGCGCAATTGGTGGTGGTTCCAACCAAGTCATGGAACCGACTCCTCTGGCGCGTTCGCAGGCCAGCCGTACGACGGCCACTTAACACTTGCCGACGGTCGCGGGCAATGGTGGGACGGTACTGACCCGCAGAGACTGTACGCTCCAGCTCATCCGCTGGACGCGTTGCCGGATTCTTCGTACGTCAAAGATTTTTACGATCGCACTCGCGACCTGATTGATCAGCACGATCCTGACTTGCTCTACTTCGACAACACGCTCCTGCCTCTTGGCTGGGGAGGGATGAACATCGCCGCTTATTTCTACAACCGCAGCCTGGCTGTTCACGGCGGCAAGCTGGAAGCAATCCTCAATGTGAAGGATGTTCCGCCAAATCTATACAAGTCAGTAGTAGCTGATATTGAACGCGGCCTGACCACCGGTATCCAGACTTATCCGTGGCAATCTGAGACTTGCATCGGCCAGTGGCATTATCAGCGGAGATTGTTCGACCACGATGGCGAATACGGCGGTTACATGCAGCCGGCGCAAGTAATTCACTGGATGGTCGACACCGTCAGCAAGAATGGAACATTTCTGCTCAACATCCCAGGAAAGCCGGACGGCACGATTGATGCAAAGGAAAGGCTCATTCTCGAGCGCATAGGAGCCTGGTTCAAGATCAATGGGGAAGCAATCTATGGCACTCGACCCTGGAATGTGCATGGAGAAGGTCCGCACATGATTAAAGCAGGCTCTTTCCAAGGGCACTCCATACAGCAGCTCGATGCGAGCGACGTTCGCTACACCCGTAATAAGTCCGGGACGATTATCTATGCCATCGTGCTCGGATGGCCTGAGCACGACGTGGTCCTTGGCTCATTCGGATCGCGTCCTGCACATGGGATTACAAAAGTAGGGAACGTGGAGATGCTCGGCTCGCCGGAGAAAATTTCCTTTAGACAGGCTGATGATGGATTGCACATCAACCGTCCTCAGCAGAAGCCGGCTTCCGATTACGCGATAGCTTTCAAGTTGAGCGTAGCCTAAAGTACTACGGCTGACAGGCATTAAAACGAACCTCGTTGTCATTCCGAGCGTAGCGAGGAATCCCTGCTGAACCCAAAGTGTGTCGCGTGATTGCTCACTGCGTTCGGAATGACAAGAGCTAAAAACATTGTCCAGGAGGCAAGGGGACAACTCAGATGCATTCACGATTTCGATGGCTACTCATGTCGTCATTTTGCACGTTGGTTCTGTCCACGTCGGCTCAGCAATCAAAGTCATGCGCGAATTTGATGAGTTTTAAAGCGGCAAATGTTGAAATCACAAAAGCGGAATCAGTTAATGCCGGCACCACCGAACCAAATCCCTGGGGACCAGGTCACAGTGCTCCGCTGCCTGCGTACTGCCGAGTCGAAGGTGTGATCAATCGTCGGACCGGTGTTGACGGCGAGGAGTTCGGCATTCGTTTTGTGCTTGCAATGCCAGACAAGTGGAATAGCGATTTTTTGATGCAGGGTGGCGCTGGCAGCAACGGCGTGGTGCAGTCCCCGCTGGGTTTGAACGCTGCGGGAGATACACCTGGACTCATGCGCGGCTTCGCAGTAGTCAGTACGGACACAGGTCATAAGAGCCATCATCCAGGATTTGATTTTGCGTTTATGAAAGACGAGCAGGCGTATCTCGACTTCGCTTATCTGGCCAACGCCGAGGTCGCGAAGCTGAGCAAACAACTTATCGCGCAGCACTACGGCAAAGCGCCATCCTTCTCGTATTTTTCTGGTTGTTCCACCGGCGGACGCGAAGGGATGATCTTGTCGCAACGCTATCCCACAGTTTTCGACGGCATCATCTCTGGTGATCCCGCCATGCGCACTGGACTTTCCAATCTGGCAATCGGCAAGTGGATTCCGGTCGCCTTCAATCAAATTGCGCCAAAGGACTCTGATGGCAAGCCGATCATCACACAGGTCATCACCGACAATGACCGCAAGCTCATTTCAGAAGGACTGTTGAAACGGTGCGATGCGAAAGACGGAGTTGCCGATGGTATGATTTCCGATCCTCTCGCATGCGACTTCGATCCTGCAATACTCATGTGCCAGAATGGGAAGAACGAATCATGCCTAGCGCCGGACAAAGTTGCTGCGATCAAGAAGGCGATGGGCGGCCCAACAACAACAGGTGGAATCCAGGTTTATCCGGGGTCCTTATACGACACAGGAATTACGGCCAGCGGGCCCATTCGTGGAATCCTCTCGCCGGGTCCGGGAATTTTCGGACCCGCTACCACTGCTATGGAGGTTGATGTTGAAAAGGAAGCGCTGACAGACGCGCAGCCGCTAGTGGATTCCATGTCCACCAACCTGACTACCTTCTCGCAACATGGAGGAAAGCTAATCTTCTACCACGGCGCCAGCGATCCGTGGTTCTCGCCGCTCGACACGTTCGGCTACTACAAGGATATGGCGGCTGCGAATGGCGGGTCCGAAGCGGTATCGAAGTGGAGTCAGTTCTACTTTGTGCCAGGAATGGGACACTGCGGCGGAGGCCAAGCACTCGACCAATTCGACTTGCTCGGAGCCATGGTGGGGTGGGTGGAAAAAGGGAACGCACCTCAATCAGTGATCGCGACTGGTAAAGCATTTCCAGGCCGAAGCCGTCCGTTGTGCGCATATCCCAAACACGCTCAGTACACAGGCCACGGTGACACGCAAGACGCCAAGAATTTTGAATGCCGTTGATCTTGGTTCGAGCGTCAAAAAACAGTCGTAGGGTTGTGAGCAATGCATGATCCCTGCGGAATTCACTATCATAAGAGCGAACAAGGTGCGGAATGCTTACAGGCCGCATAGCCCTCCTATTCGTGCTCGGCGGGCCTTTGGTGATGGCCGCGCAGTCCCGCAATGTTGTCCTGAACAACCAGGCGGGGGGTCCCCACCTTCAAGACCGGAACGCGTCTACTGACGCTCGATATTGTCGTAACCAATGGCAAGGGTGACCCGATCTCGGGACTGAAGCAAGAGGGTTTCGAAGTCTTGGAAAATGGGAAGCCGCAGAGCATAGCCACTTTTGAAGAGCACAGCGGTTCAGCCATCAGCCCGATAGACCTGCCACCGATGCCGCCCAATGTGTATACGAATTTCCTCGCAGTCAATCGACGGCAGCGATCAACGTGCTCTTGCTTGATTCGCTGAACACACCATTGCCGGATCAGGTGTACGTTCACGAGCAGATGCTCAAGCAGCTAACGACGATTCCGCCGAATACTCGTGTGGCAGTGTTTACGTTGGCCTCACGGCTGCGCATGGTGCAAGGTGTGACCACCGATTCCGCTGCATTGCTCGCAGCCATCAATGGACAAAAAGCCAGAATGAAGGCTTCTACATTGCTTCAGTCCGAAATTGAGAAACAGACAAATCAGGGTCGGGTGGACTCTCTGATTAAGAATGAGTCGGACCATCCAACTCCAATCAGTCTCAGGTGCAAGAGGCAGTCGAGGCCGTCAACGCCGAAAAGATGTTCAGGAACGACACGCAGATTTTTCTCGCGGAAGCCCGCATCGCCACCACGCTGCAGGCGCTGCTGCAGTTAGCTCGATATCTCTATAGTCGAGAGGTATGCTGCCGGTGGATCGGGAGGTTCTGAATGCGTCGTCCTTGGCTGAGCGAACGAAAGTTCGATCAGTAGGGCGGGTGGGCGGGACAAAAGAAAGCGCGGAGTGCCTGCACTCCGCACATCGAATTGAGCATGTTAGGCGCTGGCGCCCACCGCTTTTGCTTCTTCTTCCGTCACCTCGGGATGCTAGTTACGAGCGAAAAAAATGCGGGAGAGGGCATAAACACTTCTCAAAACCGGTTATCGACCCTTATCGAACCCTCGCCTCAAATTGTGGTTCCGCTAGCTTGTTGAAAGAAATGGTGGCCAGGGACGGAATCGAACCGCCGACGCCAGCCTTTTCAGGACGGAATTCTGCGGTAGCTATCTACTTCAATAACAAGCACATCATTCATTTTTCTTGCAACTTTAACCCAAGTTTTTGGACCCATAATGGACCCAAAGGACCCACAATCGGGACCAGAAACTCCAACCGCGACGCGCTGGTGTCCGCCCGATTCTGTCCGTCACGGTTGCTCTACGAAATGCATTTTGGCTCGCGTCGCAGGAAAGCCGAACCTTTTTCGACTCGAGGCCGACAATCAATCTACTGAGTCCTTCTCTTTGACCCGATTCAAGCGGACTGCGTGCCGTCGGGACGCAACACGTTCCTGAAGTGACTGCAACCACGTACCTCTGTGATCGTCGTCAGCATAGCTTCTATTCTTTCTTAGATTTATCACCATTCCTCAACAACGAACTATTGCACTCGTTTGAGATCCTGATCCAACCCCCAGCTCAACGGCTGAGTAGGCACATCTTTTCCACAGGAATCATGCGCTGGTCGTGCAACGTGAGATGCTCGATTGCACATCTCAGCGGCAACACGTCGGACGTGTATCTCCAAATTCCCTGAGCGCAGGAAAAGGAACATTCCTTTGGCAAACGTGCTTTGCATTGGGAAAGACGATGCGGCTATGCAGATAAGGCGATTGATTCTGGAAAGAGCGGGGCACTCCATAACACAGGCGAGTGATCTGCGGCGCGTGATTGCGGCGTGCCAGAACGATCAATTCCACGTTGCCATGCTTGGACAACTTCTCGGTGGCCCGGAAAAGATGCGCGTCACCGATGTGGTGCGGAAGAATTGTCCGGGCGCGAAGATTCTGGAACTGTACACTTCTGCCGCTCCTGAAATTCCCAACAAAGTGGATGCTCACCTATCCGTCAACAGTGACAATCTTGCCGAAGAGTTGATTGGCGCTGTGAATCGACTGTCCGCTGTAAAACCGCGAAAAGAGAAGCGGGGAGCCTAGTCGGATGATTCTGAACCGCTGACTGCATCTGCGCGATCTTCGAGAATCTCATCGATCCGATCGAGCAGAGCCTTGGGGTCATGCGGCGAGACATGGCCGTCCGCCTCGTCCTCCAGCGTCTCGTCCGGTCTGAGCAACGATACAACTGGAGCGGGACAATACTTGCGAAAGGTTCTAATCAATTCGGCTTTGTCGGTTCGTGGAATCGAGTGTCCCAAAATGAAAAGATCGAATCGTGCAGCTTTGCACGCCGCAACCGCGTTCGTGAATCCAAGCCCGGAAGTGACTTTATATCCGCGACTTCGTAGAAGTAGTTCGCGTGTGTGCAGCAAGGATTCGTTGTAAGAAACAGAGAGGACATGCTTCGGGCCTTGGACCTTGACCACCGGTCGTTCCTTGGCTTGAGAGAGGGTACTTACATTATGCGCCTGATCGTCAAGGATCGCCTAAAGGCGAGCACAACATCCGATGCCTGATTCCATTCAATTAGCGAACATGGGAAATCTTCTCAGGTGACGGCGATCACACATGGCCGTGACGACTGTCATCGAGGACCAATGAATTGAAATCTAGCTTTTGAGTAACGGAGGTCTTTATGGCCACTGTCTCTCAAATAACACCGCGCACTCTTCTCAAGATCAAGAAGATCGCAGTTCTCACCGATTTCTCCGAGAATGCTGATCTTGCATTGCGATATGCCGCTGCTTTCGCGCGGGGATATGAAGCCAGTCTCGTTTTGGCGCACGCGTACGTTCCACCGTACTACGCATTTGCAGCTCCGGAAGCGAACCTGGTGTATCAGGCTTTTCATGACTTGAGTGAAGATCTTTCTGCTCGTCTGAAGGCAAAAGCATCAGCCACTTATCTACAGAGCTTGCGCTGCACGACTTTGTTGCGCGAAGGAGCACCAAAGGATCTGCTCGATGAACTGCACGATGCAGATCTGATCGTTGTTGGCACTTCCGGGGCGACGGGTTTTGAAAAGGCGGCTTTGGGTTCAACCGCGGAGGCAATATTCCGGTCATCTAAGGTTC
>DASTZZ010000091.1 GCA_035764005.1 Terriglobales bacterium | reverse complement strand
CGCGGGTACACGGTAGGACGCCTCGCACGCGAACGTGGCGCCTCGGTGATCTTTGGTGGAGTCCACCCAACGCTCTATCCCGAAGAAGCATTCGAGCGCGGCGGCGCCCACGCGGTGGTGCGCGGAGACGGCGATCTCGCATGGGGAATGGCGCTCACAGATTGCGCGAATGGCCGATTGAAGAAAATGTACGAAGGCGGCCGCGTGGAGGCAAGCCAGTTCAAAGCAGCACGGTGGGACCTTCTGCCGCCGAACCGATACATGTGGGCCTCGGTGCAGACGGTCCGCGGCTGCCCCAAGCATTGCTCATTTTGCTCAGTATGGCGAACCGACGGACAACGACCTCGACAGCGTTCGACGGATGCTGTGGTGGACGAAACCGTCGATCTCCGTCGAAGGGGATTCAGGTTCATAGCTCTTGCCGACGACAATTTCTATCCTGTTTCCCTTACCGATTTGAAACTTGCCGAGCGGCAAAACAATCACGCAAGAGTTTCGCAATTGCGAGCGATTCGTGAAGAACGATTCGAACTGATGGATCGATTCGCTGAGCTTCCAGCAGACATGAATTTCTTTACCCAGATCACAATGGAAGCCGCTGAAGATCCTCAATTTCTCATGGCCATGAAACGCGCCAATATTAAAGGAGCGCTGGTCGGAGTTGAGGCGGTTACTCCAGAAGGACTGAAGTCCGTTTACAAGGACTTTAATCAGTCTGGAGAAAACCTGGTTCGCCAGCTGCAAGCCTTTCGTTCGCATGGAGTGCATATCCTCGGGTCGTTCATTTTCGGATTGCCGACCGATCGAAAAGACACATTCGACGCAACTCTTCAAGTGGCGCAACGAGCCAACTTGGCGTTTGCCCAATTCGTGATGCTCACACCCTTCCCGGGAACCGTCGACTTCGAGCGCTGGGAGAAAACTCAAAGCAAACAACTGCCAAATGTGGGAGAAATCCCCCTCACAAGGTACTGGCTCATCCCTCCGGAAATCAGGCCCAAGATGTTCATGCCGCATCCAACGATGAGCTCGGACGAGCTGCGTCGGAGAACTCAGGAGGTCTGGGATCGCTTCTACAGCTTCGCTTCCATCTGGAAGCGGTCAAGCTGCGCCACCTCCTTTAAGGCTCGGCTCATTCTAGTTTTCATCTCGAAACTCTACCGGCAAATGTATGCCAACACCGGCATCACCACAGACAGCGCGCGAAGAAGCCGCGCAACCAAAGTGGCGAGATGGCTGGCGAAACCCTGTCGTCGTCTATTCCAGGCCAAACCGATGCCACAGTTGCAGCTAAGTACGACGAGGAAAATACCGGCGTCAATGAACAGCTCTCTGAGGTCAATCCTCAACCAACGCTCAGACTAGCACGGCGGCTCCAAACCAAACGGACGAGATGCCTGGCAGCAACGCACTTGCTCTATCTACTGTTCTCTTTTGCTCAGCAGGACGAACCGGGGCTGCGTGTAATAGGACACATGGCTGCGCATGGGATGGCAGAGTGATTGTAAATTCAAAAAATGAAGTCTCAGATAACGTAGGCACCACCCATCTGAGTCGCTTGCCAGAACTGGCGATTTCGATCTCGCAGTTCGATCTTCGTCAGGAAATACGATTGCTCCGCAAGGAAGAATCGTGGCGACGAGGAGTAGGTCGCAGTTCCAGGACGCTCGTCAAGCAGCAGGATTTTCGCATCGTTCTAGTTCTTATGAAGGGCAAAACCAGTCTGACAGAGCATCGGGCAAATGCAAGAATCTCGATCCAGACGATCTCGGGACGCATCCGAGTACGAATTCGAAACGAGAACATGGTCGAACTGCCGGTTGCAGGATTGCTTGCGCTGGATTCGTCAATTCCATACGACGTCGAAGCCATAAGAGAGAGCGCATTCCTGCTCACGATTTCCTGGCCGTGGCAATATGCGACTTGGGACGATGAAGATCCTCTTGGGGAATGATGGCTGAAGCACCAGAATATCGCCACGAGCGCTGGATATTCCGCCTCAACGTATTGAAGACTCGACCAAGATTACTGCTCCTGTCTCTGTGTGTGGCTGTTGCTCCGGTTTTTTTGCTTGCCCAGGAGATACGGCCCGTTTCTCCTGTGAGCCAGACTCAAGCCAGCAACCTATCTGTTTCTCAGGTAGTAGCGAATCTCGTTGCAAGCAATGCCGAGCGATCGAAGGCGTTGGAGAGCTATACAGGCCGGCGTACGTATCGATTGGACTATCACGGATTTCCTGGAGACCTCCAGTCACAAATGATAGTTAAGGTCGTTTATCGGGCTCCCTCAACAAAGAAATTTACTATCGTCTCCGAGAGCGGCTCCAAGCTTTTAATCAATCGAGTCTTACATAAGTTGTTAGAGAGTGAGGAGGAGGCTCTCAACGCTAAGAACCGCCAGGAAGGCGCGCTGAATGAGCTCAATTACGACTTCACCTTGATAAAGTTCGATCGCACCTCGGAAGGATCGTGCTACGTTTTGTCTGTTCGCCCAAAGATCAACAATAAATTTCTGTATCGCGGGACAATTTGGGTGGATGCTACCGATTTTGCTGTCCGGCGTATCGAAGCTCAGCCGGCAAAAACCCCCTCTTTTTGGACAAAGAAAAGCCAGATCCTTCAGACATACGTTAAAGCCGGGCATTTCTGGATGCCATCCAACAATCACACTACGACTGCGGTACGGTTTGGGGGTAAGGCTGTCTTGAACATCGACTATGACAACTACGACCTTAGCGAAACGCTTCTGGCGGCTACGGCCAAACAGTAAGTTGTCTGCAGCAGAAGGGTTAATCCTCAGAATGGCTAGGATGCGTAAACCAAAGCCGAAGAGCTTTCAAAGTAGGTGTGATTCCAAGGTTCAGTCTGAACGGAAGCTGATTCTCGATGATTTTAGAGAACGCCGCGCCAAAGACGCACTGGATAGCCGCTATCTTGAAGTAGTCGAAGAGATGTTGACTGAGCGAGAGAACAATGGACGCGATCGGGACGAGAGCCCGGAAAATGAAAGCCGACAGTTGGAGGCGAAATGATTCTATACGCGTATGAAGACCGGCAAGTACATCGTCACAAGCTGACGATCCACATTTCCGAATGTGAACAGTGCAATGCCGGCGAAGGAAATCTCGACGGAAGGGACCGCATATTCGGCAAATGGTATGGACCATTCACGTCAATAGATGATGTTTTTGCCGGAATGCACCACCTGCGCCAGATCACCGAAGTGCATGAGTGTGCGACACCCGCTTCAGCATCAGCAAATCCTGATTCAATACAAGAAGACGAGAAAGCCATGTCGCGCCTGGATGACGACGGCGGAGCCAATTCCGCAGTGGTACTTCCTGGCCAGGCCGGCTGACCGCAAAACCTCGTTTCTAATTTCCATTGAGCCAATAACTCACAACCCGAGATTGGCACTTTAGGCGCTGTGAGCTGTTTTGACCAGATCGCGTGCGCGATAAGAGTCCATACTGAGACGAGTAAAAGCTATGCAGGTATTTTGGGAAAAAATAGGGATTCTTGGTCCTGTCTATCGTTTGATGGGGCGCGGCCTGAGTGACAGCGAGATCGCCAACGATCTCGATATTACCGAGGTGCGGGTCCACGACTGCATAGACTGGATGAAGCATTCTCTGCATTGCAAAGATCGTAATGAAATCGCTCAGGAGGCTTCCCGCGCGAGAGCGATGTAGGCGGCAATTCCAATATCAAGTAATTTCCTGTGAGGATCTTGCGCCGATTCTAAATGTTCCAAAAAAGTGGCCGGATATGATCACTAAGGTGCGCAATACGATGCGATGTCTGACAACTGTCTTCGCACTGTTTCAGGTTGCGGCCATCGCACAAATGTCTCCTCACGATCAAAATCTAGCAGCTTGTAAAGATGGCTGGTCATTGTGCGATCGCGCTACTCTCTCGCCCACTGAAGCCGCCGATGTCGGCAGAGCACGTCATTTCAAGAATATTGATGATTGCAGGAACGGATTAGCCTCCTGTGATCCGTCGCAGCTCACTCCCGCAGAAGCGAATTCGGTGGCCGTTGCGAACTACCAACGTAATGTCTCAGAATGCATGCTTGGTTTGCAGTCGTGCGATCATTCGAAACTGAGTCGCCGGGAAGCGATCAGAGTCTCCGCCGGCGAACTCGAGCGGAATCGCTCCGATTGTATGGACGATCTCGGTACTTGCGACACTTCACGGCTCACCTCCGCTCAACGCAACCAGGTAATCCACGCGGCAGAACAGCGAAACCTCTCGAACTGCAAGAACGGTTGGGATCTCTGCGACTACTCAAAACTTACACCTTCGGACTTCAGGCTGGTGCAAACATTCGAGCATCACAGGAATGCCGACAATTGCCAGAATGGCTGGGAAGCTTGCGATCATTCGAACTTGTCCCCGATGGAACTGAAGCAAGTGCTCGCGCTGGAGCACGAGCGCAACCTGACAGATTGCAGACAAGGCAAGGGTACATGCAACTTTAGCGACCTTACTAAGAGTGAGACGACCGCATTGGAGGCGAGAGATCACCAACGAAATCTCAAGGCCTGCACTGAGGGGATCGGCTATTGCAACCGTTCTCTTCTACCCGAAGCGGAACTCCGGGCACTTCCTGCCGAAGCGCCGCCGAGAAAGTAATCGTGGGCTTGAAACCGCCGACAGAACGCAGAGGATATTCGCTGAACGCAAAACAGGACGTAGGTAAGTTGTCGAATGTTGTAGCCGCCAAGATCCGGGCAGGCGAAATGTTTATTGCTCTACGGGCTGAAGGTTTTATTTCAGCACACGTCGTGCGGTGTCCGGGCTGCGAATGCAGCTATCGTATCTTCTATCGTTATCCGGAGGCGGGTCCCACAGCACGCGAACGACAAACGAGAGCTGTTTTGTTTGGCACCCGTATCGCCAAGTCACATCCAGACCACACCGAGGAGCTTATCGATGCCGGGGAATAAAAGATCACTATGAGTGCGACATACAAGATTTCTAAATCGCGATCAGCGCAATACTTGATCTGTAACCTGCTGGATGGGGAGACAATATGGAAATTCCACTAATGCGCGATGAAGAACAAAAAGAAAGCCAAGGTAAGTCGGCTGGTAAGGATGTCGTTTCTGAAAGCGCGAGGGTAGCTGGATCCACTGATCGAGCAACTAACGGGCGGGCACTCCGCAAAGACCAGCATGCTGCGCAAAAGCTTGCCAGGAAAAAGAGATTGAAGGCAGCGCATCGCCGAAAGTTGAGAGCCCCGCACGCAAAAGGATAGTTGCCTTAATACTATCCTCGACACGCGAGTGGCAAGGGCTTAATCTATCGAGACTTTTCTCAGCAATCGGAAGTCGCCGAGCATTTGTCCCACGCCCAGCCCTACACTACAAAGAGGGTCATCTGCGATGGAAACTGGAAGTCCGGTCTCTTCCCGAATGCGCTTATCCAGATTCTCCAGCAATGCCCCACCCCCCGTCAAAAGGATGCCACGATCACTAATGTCCGCTGAAAGTTCGGGTGGGGTACGCTCTAGCGCCGCCCGAATCGCGTTCATGATGGTAGAGACGCATTCCGCCAATGATTCTCGAATCTCGATGTCATCTAATGTGACTGCTTTGGGCACACCCTCAACGAGATTACGACCTCTGATTTCCATGGTACGAGGTTTCTCCAGCGGGTAAGCACTTCCAATCTCAATTTTGACTTGCTCGGTAGTGCGCTCACCGATGAGTAAGTTATATTTTCGCTTTACATAGTTAGTGATGGCTTCATCCATCTGATTACCGGCCATCCGTAGCGACCGCGAATAGACGATACCGCCGAGCGATATCACAGCTATGTCAGTCGTACCGCCTCCGATATCAACGACCATGTTGCCTATAGGCTCG
>DASTZZ010000090.1 GCA_035764005.1 Terriglobales bacterium | reverse complement strand
CATAACCGTGACCGGCAGCTCGAATAATGCAGTGAACTGGAGCGTGAACGGGGTGCAGGGCGGCGACGCCATCCATGGCACGATCGATGCCAACGGTCTCTACACAGCTCCGCTGTCGCCGCCGAGAGCTGGAATCACGGTTACAGCGACCTCCCAAGCCAACACTGCATTTTCACAATCAGCGCCGGTTACAGTGCAGTTTGGCAATGCAAGTCTAGGTGGCCCTAGTGGTGCTAGTGCTACATATGTGTTCTTTGCCAGCCGTCTCAGCGATAGTTCCGGTTCGGGATTCGAGTATCGAGCTGGTACGTTCGTCGCCGATGGCAAGGGCAATCTCACTGGAGGCATTAACGATGTCGCCCAAGGAACGGCGGGAACCCTGGGTAGCGGGTCGTACACCGTTGGCACGGACGGACGCGGCTCTTTGACGTTCAGTGACGATGGCGGCACACATACATTCTCGTTCGCTCTGACCTCCAATACTCGCGGTCAACTCATCGCTTTCGACTCCGGTCCGGTGACGTCCGGCTTCATTCGCCTGCAGGATCAGACCGCCGCAGCAAGTGCTCCGACCGGAACGTATGTGTTCGCAATGAGTGGTGACAGCGGAGGTCCAGCAGCAGCGGTCGGCCAGCTTGCGTTTGGCTCAAGCAGTGGAACGGAGGACCTTAATACGAACGGCGCGATCAGCAGTGTTCCACTTACGATTTCAAACTTGAGTTTGGGTATCGGCGGACGCGGCGGCCTGCAGATCAATGGGACGGGCTATGTTCTCTACGTCGTCGATGCTTCGACGCTGGTACTCCTGAACACCGGGGCCGGCAGCACTCATTTAGCAGGAGTTGCTTACGCCCAGTCCGGAACATTCTCCAACGCTTCATTGGGAACCAGCGCGTACATCGTCAGCGGGGTGACCAGCGGTAGCTCCCCAGAGGCTTACGCGCAAGCAGGGCGTTTCGATACGAATAGTGCAGGCACACTGATCAATGGCGTCCTCGATGTGACGACGGCGGGAGGAACGCCCGCAAATTCCCAATTTGGGTCTTCTGCTTCCTACACAGTGGACGCAACCGGACGCGGCATATTTTCCACCGGAGCTTCGGCTGGGAATACAAGCTTCATCTTCTGGCTGACATCTTCAAAACAGGGAGTAATCATGTCCGCCGATTCGGGCGGACCGGCGGCAACTGGTCTGTTGCTGCAGCAGCAGACTGGTATTCCCTCTGTTACTGGGGGCTTTGCTCTCGCTGTCGGAGGAACGGATGCAACCGGAGCCACGGTTCAAGCCAGAGCTGCTCAACTTACGATCGCCGGCTTTGGGCAATCGTCAGGAACACAGGATGTGAATGGGGGCGGGAGTAGCCTGACTGCGTTTCCAATCTCAGGCGCAGGGGTCACGATCTCGAACACCTCGACCGAGCATGGTACAGCGTCGATTCCTGGAGCAACGGTCGGCACTATCTCGATTCCCGGGCTGACGTTCAATGTGTATTTCGTCAGCGCCGACCGATTCCTGTTGTTATCGCCGGGGCAAGGCTCTCCCGCCTCACCGCCGGTTTTGTCTGGAATCGCAGAACGACAGTGCTCCGATTGCGCGTTTTGAATTTGGTATTTATGCGTCGTCTGTTTTGTCTTTTACCGCTTTTGCTGCTGGCGTGCATATCTTCCATGCACGCGCAGGAGCAGAACAAGCGCCTCATTCTCAAAGATGGCTCGTACCAGATCGCCACGAAATGGGAGATTCATGGCGATCGCGTTCACTTCTACAGCGCTGAGCGCTACGACTGGGAAGACATTCCTAAGAGTCTGGTCGATTGGGACGCGACTAACAAGTTCAACCAGCAGAATCCGCGTGGGGCGAACGTAAACGTCAGCCCTGACGAGGTGAAAGAAGTCGATGCGGAGGAGAAAGCGGAGCGCGAGAAGGAAGAAGCTGCGCGTCCGCTGGTCGCGCCTGGACTGCGTTTGCCGGACAGTGGCGGAGTCTTTCTCTTCGACACCTATCGCGGGCAGCCGCAGCTCGTCGAAATTCCTCAGAATGGCGGCGAGTTGAACAAGCAGACGGGAAGAAACATCATGCGCGCCGTGATCAATCCCATTCCCACTGGCTCGAAACAGAGCATCGATCTGAAAGGCGCGCACGCGAACGCGCAGGCTCACGAAGATATGCCGACGCTCTACGTCGACGTGACGCCATCTTCTACCGACACACAGGACAACAAGACGGCTTCCGAGCTGAACTCAGCCGATCGCTTCAAGATCGTGCGCGTGCAGGTGAAGAAGAACACGCGCGTGGTCAGCAACGTGAAGATTTCCCTTTTAGGGAAAGTCAGCAATCAGGAAGACATCATTCCAACCACCGCTGAACAGGTAAACGGCGGCGAGTGGCTGAAGCTCACGCCTCAGCATTCGCTCGAGCCGGGCGAGTATGCAGTGGTCGAAATGCTTGATCCAAAAACGATCAACATGTTCGTGTGGGACTTCGGCGTCAATCCAAACGCCCCGGCGAATGCGACGGCGTGGGTGCCTCAGGCCACGAAGGGGAAAGCTCCGGTTGCGAATCCTTCTTTGAATACGCGACCCAAGTAAAGCATTGAACACGGAGGACGCGGAGGGCGCAGAGGAAATCGTGGGCTGCAACTAGCTTGGCGTGCTTCGCAAGCGCTCCAGCTTAAGTAACCGTTCCTAACAATAGACACTGTCATCCCTCAGGCTGCCGATTGAGTGTTTACGTTTCGTTAACGATGGCGCGGCCTGGGGGATCTGCTGTTCGCGAGAACTAACGCAACAACAGATCCCCCGCGCAGCGAAAACAATGTATTGGAGTCGTTATCAGTTTGGCGGCTGCGCGAGGGATGACAGTGGGTAACTAATTGGCGATCACAACAGAGAATTTACGAGGAGCAGAGTAGGCATCCTCGAAGAGCATCGATCCTCTGTGACCTCCGTGCTCTCCGTGTTCAACCTTTGAAGATGCTTACTGCAGCATGCCCTGCTGGGCGACGGCGATGTTATCGCGGGTGGAGTTCTTGACCATGTACATCATCTCGTCGGCCTGACGAATGATTTCGTGCGCGCTCTTCGCGTCTTCGGGGTAGGTGGCAACGCCCATGCTGGCGCGCACGTTGAGGTTCAGCTTTTCTTCTTCGAGGAACGTGGAGCTGCGTAGAACGTTGAGCAAACGCAGGGCTACCACCATCGCCGAATCTTTTCCCGTTTGGGGAAGGAGCACGACGAATTCGTCGCCGCCGTAGCGGAAAGCGTAGTCGATCAGGCGCAGGTGGCTCTTGATGGTGTAGCCGATCTCGGCCAGCAGCTTGCTGCCGATCAGGTGCCCGTGCGTGTCGTTGACCTGCTTGAAATGATCGAGGTCGATGAAGACGACGCTGAACTCGTAGTTGAAGCGATGCGAGCGATAGACCTCAGCTTCGAGCGTCTTGTACAGATGTCGTGCGTTGTAGAGGCCGGTGCAATCGTCGGTGATCGTGAGTTCCTGGATCTTCTCGACTGCGCGCGCGTTTTCAATAGCAATTGCCGCGTAGTCGCAAAGCGCGTGCAGAAAGAACATCTCGTTGTCGGAGAAGCTCTCCATGGCGCAGTTGATGAGTTGGATCACGCCGAGCACGCGATGCTTCGATTTGAGCGGCACGCAGATGATCGAGCGCGTCTGCCACTTGGTCATTTCATCGATGCGCTTGGCGAAACGAGGATCGTTGTAGACATCCGGAACGAGGAGCGACTCGCCGTGTTTCGCGACCCATCCGGCGATGCCTTCTCCCACTTTGAGACGGATGCTCTTGAGCGCGTCGGCCGCGTCGCCAACCGCTATGGCGAAGTAGAGCTCGTCTTTTTGCTCATCGACCATCAGGAGCGACCAAGTGTCGGGCCGGAAGAAGACGGCCATCTTCTCCATGATGGTTTGCAGAATAGAATCGAGGTTCAGCGAAGACGTGAGGGCTTTGGCGACATCATGGAAGATGCTGATCTCTTCCATCTGCCGTTTGCGGTCGGTAGCGGTGGCCTCAGTCATTGCTCTTGATCGGGGGAGAATCCGGCATACCGAGTTCGCAGGACGGCTCCCTCCACTTCAGATAAACGTCATTATCCTTTAGACTCAAAAAGAGATATAGCCTGCATTACATGAAAAGTAAACATTACCTTGGCATATCCGTTTGACACATTCCGGGGGCACTCCTATTATCGGGCGACTTGCGGGCCGTTTGGCCTCGGCAAATAACGCGTAAGTTAAAGAATCACAAAGAGATAGTGCAACGAGAGACGGCAATGAGTGGCTTTGGCGAGCGGCTTCGGCGACAGCGCGAAATGCGCGGCGTTTCGCTTGAGGAAATCTCAAAATCCACCAAAATCGGCACTCGATCGCTCAAAGCCATCGAGGATGAGGACTTTGAGAAGCTGCCTGGCGGCATTTTCAACAAAGGCTTCGTCCGCGCCTATGCGCGTTTTCTCGGACTCGACGAAGAACAGATTGTCGGAGACTTCGAGGAGGCCTGGAATGCATATGAGGCTGAGCGCACTCCCCAGGTGTTTGCTGTTCCAGAAGAGGAAACCAGGCCCTCGAGTTCGGGCTGGGGTTGGATTTCCGTTCTTGTTATCGTCTTCGCTGGAATTGGTGGATGGTACGGCTATCAGCGCATGCACGCTCCAGGGGCGGTCGCTCCTCAGGTAGTCGCTCCACAGACATCACAGCCGGATACCTCGACGTCCTCTTCGGCTTCCGACATCAATCAGAATCATCCTGCAGTCCAAGTGCCGAGTGCACCTGCTTCGGAGCCGGTTCAAAATGGGAAGGCGAATCAATCGCCGACAGCAAACCAGTCAATGCCAGAGCCGAAGACCACAGTTTCGGGCACATCCGCTGAAGTCAGCCCAAGCAAGTCTCCGGTGTCCACAGCTGCTCCCGCTAAGTCACAGCCGGCGGCGATTCGGTTACAGGTGTTTGCCCGCGAGGATTCATGGTTATCAGTTTCTGCGGACGGCAAGGATCTCGGACAGGGAATTCTGACCGCGCAGAAGACGCGATCAATCCGCGCGCAGAAGGAAGTACGGCTGAAAATCGGGAACCTCGGAGGAGTTGAAATCTCGTTTAACGGCCAGCCAGTGAACCTGGACGGGCAGCCGAACGAAGTCAAAGAGCTCACCTTTACCGCCGAAGGCCTCCAACGCTAGCCCCGTTCGCTGTTTGTTTTCTGCTGTCCAGCAGCCAAATTGCGCCGCACATGGAATGTTGCATCTCTAGTCTAAGTAGAAGTGCTTATAATCACTTACGGCTAAAGAGAGTTCTTGCGCAGGGCACGGGGGTTTGTTAAGGTACTTAGGACAGCCAAGAAGTCACCGTCCCTCGTGTGAGTCTTCCCACGCTCGATTCCCCTGGCGCAAATAGCCGCCGATTATCAGCACTGGAGGAGTACCAGATTGTCTTCGCGTAATCGTTTCCTATTCACCTCTGAGTCGGTGACGGAAGGTCATCCCGACAAGATCGCCGACCAGATCTCCGACGCGATTCTCGATGCTTGTCTCGAGCACGATCAATACAGCCGCGTTGCCTGCGAAACGCTGTTGACCACCGGATTGGCATTCATCGCCGGTGAGATCACAACTAAAGCTTATGTCGACTTTCCTTCTATCGTGCGGGGCACCGTGACAGCGGTGGGCTATACCGACGCGTCATTCGGCTTCGATTCGCAGACCTGTTCTGTCATCTCGTCGATCCACGAGCAGTCGCCGGATATCGCGATGGGAGTCGATCCCGGCGGCGCCGGGGATCAAGGCATGATGTTTGGATACGCCACCAATGAGAACGACGACTACATGCCGACGCCGATCTCACTGGCCCACAAGCTCACCCGCCGCCTCTCTGATGTTCGCAAAAACGGTTCTCTCGATTTCCTCCGACCCGACGGCAAATCCCAGGTCACAGTCGAATACGACGCCAATCATAAGCCGGTCCGCGTAGACGCGGTGGTGATCTCCACGCAGCATTCCGAGACGGTCGACAATCGCCGCCTTCGCTCCGAGGTTCTGGAGCAGGTGATCCAGGCTGCCATTCCCGAGCATCTTCTCGATGCCGATACCAAGTACCACATCAATCCCACCGGACGCTTTGTAGTCGGTGGACCAATGGGAGACACCGGACTCACAGGACGCAAGATCATCGTCGATACCTACGGCGGCATGGGTCGCCACGGCGGCGGCGCATTCTCGGGCAAGGATCCGACAAAGGTTGATCGTTCGGCCTGCTACATGGCGCGTTACATCGCCAAAAACATCGTGGCTGCCGGCCTCGCCGATCGTTGCGAAGTGCAGTTGGCGTATGCGATCGGCATTGCTGATCCAGTCAGCGTGCTCGTGCAGACCTTCGGAACCGGTAAGCTGCCGGAGTCCCAAATCGAGAATCTCGTGCGCGAACACTTCAAGCTCACGCCTAAAGGGATCATCGAATCGCTGAATCTGCGCCGTCCGATTTACAAGAAGACCGCCGCATACGGCCATTTCGGACGCAAGGAATCAGAATTCACATGGGAGGCGACCGACAAGGCCGCAGCTCTTAAGGGCGCTGCAGCTTCGGGAAAGAGCGCTGCAATCGCAAAATAGTCGTTTAAGTCTTGTCATTCCGAGCGTAGCGGGGAATCCCTACCATCGTCGAGATCCATAGGGATTCCTCACCGCCAAAATCGGGCGGTTCGGAATGACAAAGGAAACGAGTACAAGGAGATCATGGCTACAGCAATCGCAACCCAAGTTCCTTTCGACGTGAAAAGCATGGAGCTTGCCGATCAGGGCAAGCGACGCATCGAGTGGGCCAATCAATCGATGCCCGTGCTGCAAAGCATCCGCAAAGAGTTCATCAAGAATCAGCCGCTGAAAGGCATTCGCATTTCGGCTTGCCTGCACGTGACAACGGAGACCGCGAACCTCGCAATTACGCTGCGCGACGGGGGAGCCGACGTCGTTCTCTGCGCGTCAAACCCGCTGAGCACGCAGGACGATGTGGCAGCCTCGCTGGTGCGCGACTACAACATCTCGACCTTCGCGATTAAAGGCGAAGACAACGATTCCTACTACTCGCACATCCTCAGCGCGCTCGATCACAAGCCGCACCTCACGATGGACGATGGCGCCGATCTCGTCACGACAGCCTTGACCAAGCGTCAGGATGTGGTGGACGGAATCATTGCGGGCACCGAAGAAACTACGACGGGTGTGATTCGACTACGCGCGATGGCGAAAGAAGGCGCGCTGCGGTATCCGATCATCGCCGTGAACGATGCCGAAACCAAGCACATGTTCGACAATCGCTACGGCACCGGACAGTCCACGATCGATGGCGTGATCCGCTGCACCAACACGCTGCTCGCCGGTTCCAAGTTCGTCATCGCCGGCTACGGATGGTGCGGACGCGGTCTGGCATCCCGCGCAAAGGGCATGGGCGCGGACGTGATCGTAACGGAAATCGATCCGACCAAGGCGCTCGAAGCCGTTATGGATGGCTTCCGTGTGATGTCGATGGCGGATGCCGCCAAAATCGGCGATGTCTTCGTGACCGTTACCGGCAACAAGAACGTGATCGCCCGCGAGCACTTTGAAGTGATGAAGAACGGCGCCGTCGTCGCCAACTCCGGACATTTCAACGTCGAGATCGATATTCCCGCTTTGGAAAAGCTCTCTTCTTCGAAGCGCCCAACCCGTGACTTCGTCGACGAGTACGCGATGAAGGACGGACGCAAGATCTATCTGCTGGGCGAAGGCCGACTGATCAATCTTGCCGCTGCCGAAGGCCATCCGGCTTCGGTGATGGACATGAGCTTCGCCAATCAGGCGCTCTCCTGCGAGTACCTGGTGAAGAACTACAAATCTCTCGAAAAGAAAGTCTTCGCGGTACCGGTGGAACTCGACAAGCGCGTAGCCCGCTTGAAGCTCGAAGCCATGGGCATCAAGATCGACAAGCTCACGCCGCAGCAGGAAGAGTACCTCGCAAGCTGGAGCGAAGGGACATAGTCGGTTTTCGTCTTAACAGCGCCGGACGTCGAGTCCGGCGTTTTTCTTTTCTAACGCGTCTGAAAATTGAAAACGGAGGACACGGAGGTCACAGAGGATAAGAACAAGTTTTAGTCGTTCTCTCAATTTCCTTAGAACTGGGCGACCAGCAGTCAATCAACACCAGCACTCCTCCGTGTTCCTCCGTGTCCTCCGTGTTCAATCATTTGTGGGATCGGCGGAAGCGACAAACTAGTTTCCATCGCCGATTTCCATTGCGCTCTATAGCACTTTCTCAGTAAGCTTTCGCCATGCAACTCACCTGGCTTGATTGGTCGGCAATCGTCGGCTATCTCGCGATCACGATTCTCATGGGGCTGTACTTCCGCCGCCGTTCCGGCAGCAGCCTGGAAGAGTACTTCGTCTCTGGGCGCTCGGTCTCATGGTGGCTGGCGGGAACATCGATGGTTGCAACTACCTTCTCCGCCGACACGCCGCTTCTCGTCACGGGACTTGTATACACGCAAGGCATCGCCGGCAACTGGCTGTGGTGGTCGTTCCTGCTTTCAGGAATGATGACCGTGTTCCTCTTCGCTCGACTCTGGCGACGATCGGGCCTGCTCACAGACGTTCAATTCGCGGAGATGCGGTATTCCGGCAAGCCAGCCGCGTTTCTGCGAGGATTTCGCGCCGTCTACATCGGCCTGCTGATGAACTGCCTGATTCTTGGCTGGGTGACGAAGGCGATGATCAGCATTGTGAGCGTCGTCATGGGGGTGAGCGAGCACACAGCACTGGCGATTTGCATTTTTATCATCGTTCCCTTTACGGGTCTCTACGTTGCCATCGGCGGACTCTGGGGCGTGCTGTGGACCGACTTATTCCAGTTCATTCTCAAAATGGGAGTGGTGATTGCCGTCGCTTACTACGGAGTCAGTGCCGCCGGTGGCATGCACGCTTTACTCAGCAAATTGAAACTGGCGCAACCTCCTGCTTCCGGCATTGCACACGGCAATCCGCTCAAATTCTTCCCAGACTTCGCTAATGGACTCACTGGACAAACCTGGTGGACTCTTCCAGTCATTACGCTGCTGATCTACCTGGGCGTGCAATGGTGGGCATTCTGGTACCCCGGTGCTGAGCCTGGCGGCGGAGGATACATCGCGCAGCGCATCTTCAGCGCTAAGAACGAACGCGAAGGATTGCTCTCGGTTCTCTGGTTCAACATCGCACATTACGCGATTCGTCCGTGGCCGTGGATTCTGGTCGGACTGGTTGCGATTGTGCTGTATCCGAATCTGGATGCCTCTGCGGTCGGCCGTCATCCGGAAGACGGATACATGCTGGTGCTCACGCATTACTTGCCGGCTTCGTTACGCGGACTCGCAGTCGCCGGATTCCTTGCAGCGTTCATGTCGACGATTGCCACGCAGCTCAACTGGGGAGCGTCCTATCTTGTAGCTGACTTCTACAAGCGCTTTATCAAGCCGGAAGGATCGCAGAAACACTATGTTGTCGCATCACGGGTAGTCACGGTCTTCCTGGTGATCTGCGCAGCTTTCGTTGCGGCGCAGCTTGCTTCGATTCAGGCTGGATGGCAATGGGTTCTTGAACTCAGCGCGGGCACAGGCGCGGTCTATCTCCTACGCTGGTATTGGTGGCGCATCAATGCCTGGAGCGAGATCACGGCGATGATCGTCGCCCTCGTCACTTCCCTGCTGCTGCGCTTTGCGAATCCCTTTACCGGCAATGCGCCGGTGCTATTCGCGAAGACTGCCGGCACTACAACGGTCGTGACCACCATCGCCTGGATCGTTGTTACGTATTTGACCAAGCCGGTGAGTCAGGAAGTTCTTGTGACTTTCTACCGGCACGTTCGTCCAGACGTGCGCGGGTGGAAGCACATCGCGGCCATCGCACACGACATAAAGCCCACGCGCGATCTCGGACGCAACCTCGGTCTTTGGCTCCTCGGTTGCGCGATGGTGTACTCGTTCCTTTTCGGATCCGGTTACGCGATTCTCGGACAGGCAGTTCGAGGAACGGTGCTGCTCATCGTCGGTACGATTTGTCTTGTGCTGTTGCTGAAACAATTGCGCTCGTTTGTAGCTGAGCCTGAGCCGGAACGCAGACACGTTGAGACGGCTGCGTTCATCAGCCACTAACTCGGGCACCGACCACCGCAGCAAAATCAAACTTTGGCCAGCGCCAACACCTGCCCGGGAGAGTATCCGCTCTCTCGCAGATGCCGGATGCTGAGCGAATCGTGCCGCTTGGCCAGACGCACTCCTTGTTCGTCGCGCACCAGTTCGCAATGGAAATAGTGTGGGATGTTCAATCTCAAAGCCTGAGAAAGAAGAATCTGCCGCGCCGTCGATTTCAGCAGATCGGCTCCGCGAACGACTTCGGTAATCCGCATGGCCGCGTCGTCCACTACGACTGCCAGCTGATACGCGGGCACATCATCGCGGCGCCACACCAGAAAGTCTCCAAAATCCTTGCCTGCAATGTACCGTTTTGGGCCGAGATTCAGGTCACTGAAAGTGATCGGCTCGCGGTCTGGAGCACGGAACCTCCAGTTCACGCCCAAAGGCGATGAGTAGGAATCGGCGGAGCGGTTCCGGCAGGTCCCCGGATACAGAGGTTCGTCATCCGCCTCATTGTTGGGAGCATTGGCGGATTGCGCAAGATCCTTTCGAGAACATGTGCAGGGATAGATCGCACCCGCATCGCGCAATCGCTGCCAAGTTTCGAGGTACCAGCGGCGCCGCTCGCTTTGCGAGTAGGGAGCATATGCTCCGCCACAATCCGGGCCCTCGCTCCAATGAATTCCCAGCCACTTGAGATCTTCAAACATGGCGGAGACGAACTCCGTTCGGCACCGTTGCGGATCGAGGTCTTCGTTGCGGAAGACTAGCGTGCCATTCTGGGATTTCGCACGTTGAGAAGCGATCCAGAAGGTGCGCGCATGGCCGACATGGAGAAGTCCGGTCGGAGAAGGCGCGAGGCGACCGCGATAGTGCGTCACTTCAGCTATGCAGTGCTGCCAAATCAACACTGCTTTCAGAAAGCTTGCTTAGCAGTTCCGGCGGGCCTTGTACGACGAATCGGCGGTGATAGAGCTCCAGTGCACGCAGTCCGCCGAGTTCTTCACCACCTCCGGCGCGTCCAGGGCCTCCGTGCAAGCAGTTCGGAATCACGTTGCCGTGCCCGGTGTGCTGAGCACCGACTGAGCTGTTTAGGACCATGATGCGGCCGTGCGTTGTCGCCAATCCGCGCGTTATTCCTTCTGTGAACCTGGCATCGTCAGAGTAGATGGAGGCGACCAATGAGCCGTGCCCGCGTCGAGCCAGCTCGATCGCCTCTTCAATGGTGTCATACGGCATTACGGTGGCTACCGGTCCGAAGACTTCGACTTCGTGAACAATTCTTCCTCGAAGCGGGTCGTCGCACCGCAGCAAGGTTGGTTGAACAAAGCAGGAGCTTCCCGGTTCAGCATCGATTGGTTGGAAGCCCTGATCTCCGCCAAAGATGACATTACATTCTCGGTTGAGCTCAGCGATGCCATCGAGCACCGCTTTCTGTTGAGCTTTGTTTACCAGTGGCCCGCATTTCACAGCTGCGTTTCGCGGATTCCCTACAGGAACACCTTTCAGAGCACTTGCAATGGCATCACACACCGGCACCAAGATTTTTCGCGGAACAAAGATGCGACGAATGGCCGTACATTTCTGGCCGGCTTTCTGGGTCATCTCCTTAAGAACTTCCTTCACCAGAAGCTCGAATGGCTGGGTGCCTGGAGCATCCTCTCCGAGAATGGCTGAATTTAAGCTATCGGCTTCGATGTTTACTCGGACCGAGCGACTGACAACCGCCGGATGCGTCTTGATCTTTGCAGCCGTCGCGGCCGAGCCGGTAAATGCGATCATGTCGTGCGCTGTGACATGATCCAGCAAGTCGCCAGGGGAGCCGCAGATCACCGACAGAGCGCCGTCAGGAAGAATACCTGCTTTGATCACGTCGTCGATCATCCGCTGGGCGAGCCACGCGGTCGGCGTAGCCGGCTTCACAACCACTGCGACTCCCGATAACAATGCGGGAGCTGCTTTCTCCCAAAGTCCCCAGGCAGGAAAATTGAACGCATTGATCAGAATGGCAGTGCCTTCGAGTGGTTTCAGAAAATGCTGACCTTGAAACACCCCGGTTTTTGAGAGCGGCACGGGACTGCCATCTTTGATCATTTCACCCGTGAGGTTTTGGCCCGCTTTGGCGTAGTGCTTGAGCGTGTAGATTGCGCCATCTACATCGAACGCGGCGTCGCCTTTGGTGGCTCCCATGTTTCTCAGGCAGATTTCGTAATACTCGTCGCGATGGCCGCTAAGTACTTCCGCGATCTTGGCCAGCAGTTCCGCTCGGTGCTGATAGGTGAGCCGCTGCAGCACTCGAGACCCGCGTTCCCGCGAAAACTCAAGCGCTTCAGCAAGATTAAGAGCGTCCGAGTTGGCATAGGCGAGGTGCTCGCCATTGACAGGATCGATCAGGGGAGCACCTTCGCCTCTGCCCTGCTTCCATTCCCCAGAAATGTAGTTGAATAAGATCAAAAATCGCTCCTGAACCGATTCTATCCGGCCGTGTACTTCGGACTAAAAGGAGCAACCTGGTGCGAGTCTTACAAAGGCGGCTTAGGAGCGCGATTCTGCACCAACTCTGCACAAAACCAGAGTAGCTGGCGTGTATTGGCAGAGCTGATTGAAGAAATTCAAAATTTATTCGTAAACAGACGGGCGGAGTTGAAGTACACTCACAGCAGTTGGTGTTCAGAAGTCCTGGGTTTTTCCACAGAACAACTTCCAGAGACTCTGGATGCATCTACTTTGCATTGTGAGTCCGTTGTAAGCAGGCGGACTACAGACAATAACCCCCTAAAACGTCTGAAAGTAGAGGGCTCCATGGTTTCCAAGTGTGCGAATCCTGCCTGCTCCACACCCTTTCACTATCTGCGGGAAGGCAAAATCTTCAAAATTGAAGTTGAGATTACGCCACCGATAACCTCGGAAGATACGATTGAACTTTCCGACGGGAGCAAAGTTCCGTTCCTCGTCGCAACACGCAAGCCCGGACGCAAGCTGGAGCACTTCTGGCTTTGCGGACCGTGTTCGCAACACATGAACCTCGTCTTCGACCGCGAGAACGGCGTGACGGTGATGCCGAAACGCTTCGCCCGCGCGGTCGCAGCGGCTGCTTCATAATGCAGTAAAAGGACAGAAAGCAAAGCCCGCCTCCTTGGCGGGCTTTTTGCTGCAGCACGATCTCCCAGTTTCCAGATCCTCACTTCAATGTGTGTTGAGAGTTTCTGGAAAAGGAAAAGGCCGCCGATCAGGCGGCCTTTTCCTCAGATTCGCTCTCCTTACAGAGTCGATTCGATCTCGAATCCCCAAGCTTCCAGCAGCGGTTCCGGAATGTACTTGGAGTTCTTATTTTTGCGTGCCCACTCGCGCAGGCGGGTGGAACGCAGGTATTGGTCGGGAAGAAGCTTGAACTCCTTCACGGCCTGTTCAAAGGACGTAACTACGGGAACTACCGGTCCGATCGGCTCCGGCTTTCCCCAGTTTGGATTTCCACGACGCTTAGCCATTAGTTCTACCTGCCTTTATATAATTAGTCTTTCGATGCTTCCTAACCCGTTTGGATTCAGATAAGCACGCCGGATTGGCCGAACAAGGCGTTGCTCCCTGAGAGCTCCAGAGGGGCCTGTAAAACCTCCGATTTTATGAAGAATTGCCCTAAAAAGCAATGAAAAATTGTATATTGCACATTCCATTGGGCATATCACTTAGTTCGTGAGACGCTGAAGTGAATCGTTTTACTAAGCGAACTGGGCCAGCTTACCAAGCGACAGGGTCAGCGGCGATCTGCGCTCAGCAGCATCGATCGTCAAAAGAACGATTTAATTGGAAAGACTTGCAGGATTACCTGAAATAGAGGTTTTTCTGCAGCTCATTCGCACAGCTTCAAGGCGGCGAAGATCCCGAACCAAACCAGTGTGATCGCGTGCCAATACCATGCGGTGATGTCGAGGGTGATGCGGCGCGATTCGAGGCCAGTTCCCGCCAAAGCTGTCAGCATCGCCCAGATCAAGACCAGCATACCGCCCAGCAGATGCAGACCATGGAGGCCAGTCAGAAAGTAATAAAACTGACTGCTGGGCCCGGAGCCCAGGTAAATCCCTTCAGCGCGAAGCTGCGTCCAGGCATAGAGCTGCCCGACCACGAAACCTGAAGCCAGTAAGAAGCTCAGGATTTCCCAAGGCAAGGCCTTGCGCAGCGTGGGACGCGAAATGCCCAGCCATTCGTCCATGAGGAGGTCTTCGCGAAAGTAGGCTTGCCGCGCAATCTCCAAAGTGATGCTGCTTAAAACCAACAGCAGCGTGTTCCACCACAACAGAGGAGGAACCGCGATCGGCTTCCACACCGAAACGTAAGCATGAACCACGGGATCGAAGATCAGCTGCTGGCGTCGCCAGAGATAGCCGATGACCAGGGTGACGAAGAGGCCGAGCGAGGTGGACATCATGATGGCGAGCCCGACTCGCGCTCGGTAGAGTCGTTCGCGCGGACCGCGTCGAGGTGACGCATCCCCCCACTCGCCTTCCCCACCTCCGCCGGTAGGAAGTTTGTGATCGGTACCGCGTCCGCCGGAATCAGGCGCGCTCGGTCTCGGGGGAGCTGTGGTTTTTACTGCTGGCATAAGAGCCGCCTGCATTGTCGATTGAATCATGAACTGAGGAGGGAAAGCCAGCGGGGAGGATCGGGTGATCTGGTGATCGGGTGATCGGGTCATCGGGTCATCGGGCGATCTGAATTCAAACCCAAACCGACGCGGCCTGCGATCACCGCAGCGTGGCAAGGTAGGCGAACGTTCTCTCTCCTTCCGGATTTATCCGCGTAGCAAGCATCCGCGTCGGTTTTGGTTTTCACTTCACCCGATCACCCGATCACCCGATGACCCGATGATCCGATTCCCTCGCCCCTGTCGAACGACATCGAGAAACATTTGGTGTATTCGCGTGTCGTTTGAAAGCTCGGGATGAAACGTCGCCGCCATGATCTTTCCCTGGCGTACCAAAACGGGATGGCCTTCGCGTTCGGCGAGCACTTCAACATCGCGACCGACTTGTTCAATTCGGGGAGCCCGGATGAAGACCATCTCAAGCGGCTCCCCGCCGAGTTTGGTCGGCGCAGCCATGATCGAGCTATCTATTTGCCGGCCGTAGGCGTTGCGTTGCACTGTGATGTCGAGCGCGCCAAGACTCTCCTGCGGCGGATTGGTCACGTTCCTGGCGAGCAAGATCGCGCCGGCGCAGGTACCGAATGCCGGCTTTTGTGAAACAAAAGATCGCAGTTTCCCGAGGAATCCCTCCCGTTCCAGGAATTTCAGAAAGGTCGATGACTCGCCTCCAGGGATCACCAGACCGTCGATGCCTTCGAGTTCTTCTGGCTTGCGCACGAGAACGGTGTGGACGCCGAGCGAGTTGAGCGTTTGCCGATGCGCATCGAAATCGCCTTGGAGGGCGAGGACACCTATTTTGAGATCAGAGTTTTTCAAAGGAAGTCGGGATAAATCGGGTGATCGGGTCATCTGGTGATCGGGTGAAGTGGAAGCACCAGGTGCACATCTTGGTTTTACTTCACCCGATGACCCGATGGCCAGATCACCCGATACCTTCACCAACCGCGCTTCTGCAGCATATCGGCTTCTGACATCGCGGCTACGGCTAGACCCTTCATGGCGCCAGTGCAGTCTTCGCTTGTTTCAAGCAGAACTTTCGGATCGTCGAAGTGCGTAGTCGCACGCACGATGGCGCGTGCGCGAATCTCAGCTTCTTTCGCTGGAGCAAAGTTGATGGAATCGGCCATGAAGATGCCCGAACCGACGAACACGGCTTCGGCGCCGAGCTGGCGAACCAGTGCCGCGTCGGCGGGAGTAGCAATACCGCCTGCGGAGAAATTCGGAACGGGGAGCTTTCCGCTTTTGGCAACCATCCGTACTAATTCGTATGGCGCGCGCAGCTCCTTCGCGGCTGCATAGAGCTCCTCTTCCCCGAGCACGGTAAGCGAGCGCATGTCTTTCACGATCTGCCGCATGTGCTTCACCGCGTGTACAACATCGCCGGTTCCGGCTTCGCCTTTGGTGCGGATCATGGCTGCGCCTTCGGCAATGCGTCGCAGAGCTTCGCCCAAATCGCGAGCCCCGCATACAAAAGGAACTTTGAAAGCATGCTTATCGACGTGATGAGATTCGTCGGCTGGAGTGAGAACTTCCGATTCGTCGATGTAATCGACGCCGAGCTCTTGCAGGACTTGTGCTTCGGTGAAGTGCCCGATGCGGCACTTTGCCATGACCGGAATGTCAACGCTCTTCATGATCTCGCGGATAACGGCAATCTTCGCCATGCGGGCGACGCCGCCCTCAGCGCGAATCTGCGCCGGCACACGCTCCAGCGCCATCACTGCCGCGGCGCCTGCCCGCTGTGCAATTTCGGCCTGTTGAGCGGTGGTCACGTCCATGATGACGCCGCCCTTCAGCATTTCCGCCAGACCTGTCTTCAGCCGCAAACCATTTCCGTTCATTTCAGACATAGCACTCTCCCAAACGCACCTCTCCCTCCGGTCTTGAGCGACTGGATGGAAGGGAATCTCTATTTTAGCAGCTTGGAACAGACGGTAAACAGTTAACAGTGATGCCGCTGAGGCGGAGGTTTAGAGCCTGTGAAACAGCACGAGTCTGAAACCGCGATGGAAGGTGCTCTCAGGTGCGAATGAGATTCGCACGCAGCCCAGTCTCGATTGAGCTTAGAGACCTTTCAGCCTTTGACCCTCAAGTCATGGCCAGTCATTTCTTTTGGCTGCGAGATTCCCAGCATTCCGAGCACAGTTGGCGAAATGTCTTGAAGCGCCCCTTCTGTACGTAATCGGAAATTGCTGTTCTGGTCGCTGACAACGATGAACGGCACAGGATTGATTGTGTGGGCAGTGTGAGGACCTCCGGTTACAGGGTCGATGAGCATTTCCGCGTTCCCGTGATCGGCGGTGACAATCATTGATCCGCCCTTCTGCCTGACGGCTTTGAAGATTCGTCCAAGGCAGGCATCGACAGTCTCCACGCCTTTCACCGTAGGCTCGATTTTCCCGGAATGGCCCACCATGTCGGCGTTCGCAAAATTGACGATGATCACCTGAAAGCTGCCGCGTTCTACTGCGTCCACGACCGCGTCGGCAATGCCTTCGGCGCTCATTTCGGGTTTGAGATCGTAGGTAGCGACCTTCTGCGAAGGAACGAGCACGCGCTCTTCTCCGGGAAAGGGCTGCTCGACGCCGCCGTTGAAGAAGTACGTAACGTGAGCATACTTCTCCGTTTCGGCAACGCGCAGATTGCGCAGACCTTCGCCTCCCATGACATTCGCAAGGATGTTCGTGAGTGAATCTGGTTGCACGACAAACGGAAGCTCGAACTGTTTGTCGTAGCGAGTCATGCAGATGTAAGTGAGCTTTCTGGGAGTCTCGCTGGCGGGAATCACTTTCTCCAGCGCTTCAGCATCAGGCAGATCACTTCCCTGCTGCTTGGTGATTCCGCTGTTGCGGGCCAGGACGCGCGTGATCTGCCGCGCGCGATCGGCGCGGAAGTTGAAGTTGATGCAACTATCGTCGTCGCGAATGGCGCCCAGGGGTTCGCCGCGGCTATCGACGCACGCGAACGGCACGATGAATTCGTCGGTTACGTCGCGATTGTACGATTCCTTGACTCCACGAACGGCATCGATGTACGTCCCGCCTTCGCCTTTGCCGTTGACCATTGCATCGTAGGCCTTGCGCTCGCGCTCCCAGCGCTTGTCGCGATCCATCGCGTAGTAGCGCCCGCTTACGCTCGCAACGTGTCCGCAGCCGAGTTCACGCATCTTCTGCTGAAGTTGCTCCAGGTATCCCGCACCGCTCGTGGGCAGCGTGTCGCGCCCATCCATAAAGGCATGCACGAATACCCGATCGACGCTATTTTGCTTGGCCATCCGCAGCAGTGCATAAAGATGATTTTGGTGCGAATGCACTCCGCCGTCTGAAAGCAAGCCGAAGATGTGGAGTCGCCGTCCGCCCGAGCGAGCATTCTTCATCGCCGCGAGCAGCGCGGGATTGGAGAAAAACTCGCCGTTCTCGATCATCACGTCAATCTTGGTGATGTCCATGTAGACGACGCGGCCGGCACCAATGTTCAGATGGCCGACTTCGCTGTTGCCCATTTGCCCGGTCGGAAGGCCGACGTATCGGCCGCTGGTGTGGACCAGCGTGCTGGGAAACTCGCGCAACAAAGCGTCGTAATTGGGCTTGCGCGCGAGAGCAATGGCGTTGGCTTTGGTTTCAGCGCGATATCCCCAACCATCGAGGATCGTAAGAACCAGGGGAGTATTTTTCATTTCGGGAATTATTGTCCGGTCGGTATGTGCTCCGCAGTAGCCGAAGACGTTTTGTCGTAGCCCTTTTCGCGCAGCTTGCGCATAGCGCGATCGGCGACCGTGCGTCCCCATTCCTGACCGGCGTCGATCGCTTCGGCAGAGAGCTTAGGCAACACCTTGATCGTCTTTTGGCCCACAGGCGTTTGATAAAAGTGCGTCAGTTCCTGGATCTCCTCGTGGGTGTAGTACTTGTCATAGATTGGGATCACAAGATCGACCAGTTCATCGGAATGAACTTCATGCACGAATGTGTCCCAGAACTCTTCTGGTACTTGCGGATAACTCGCCTTCAACGGTTCAATCATCTTTTGAAGAGCATCAGCGGAAATATTCGCTGCTCCCGTGAGTTCAATCAGCTTGCGAATGTCGGCGCGCTTCGCGGCACGTTCGGCGTCAGTTTGCGGCACCGCCTGCGTTGTGGATCTCTGAGCAGGAGTCTGGGCCACGGCTGCCATTGAGCTGAGCAGAACAAGAACGTAAATCGCAAGTGCTTGTTTCATACAAACATCCTTTGGAGCGCTAGGCTGCTCCTGCTTTCTTTCCAAGTTCTCCGTGATAATTCAAGGCCTCAATGCCGAGGAATCCAGCGGCGCGTCCGAGATCTTCCTCAATGCGGAGCAGTTGGTTGTATTTCGCAATTCTGTCCGTACGCGAGGCGGATCCGGTCTTAATCTGTCCAACACCAGTGGCGACGGCCAGATCAGCGATGAACGTGTCTTCGGTCTCGCCCGAGCGATGGCTGATGATCGCCGTGTAGCCATTTCGACGCGCAAGCTCGATGGCTTCGAGCGTTTCTGTCACGGTTCCAATTTGGTTCACCTTGATGAGAATGCTGTTGGCGCAATCCTCATCGATGCCACGCTGTAGCCGTTCCGTATTGGTAACGAAGAGATCGTCGCCAACAAGCTGCACCGTCTGCCCGATTTCTTTGGTCAGCGCTTTCCAACCTTCCCAATCATCCTCCGCCAGGGCATCTTCGATCGAGACGATCGGATATTTCTTTACCCAGTCAGACCAGAAGCGCACCATCTGCGTGGAATCTTTAGTGCTCTTGTCCGACTTCTTGAATACGTACTTGCCATCGCTGTATAGCTCGCTGACTGCGGGATCGAGAGCAATCGCAATCTGCTCGCCTGCGGTGTAGCCGGCTTTCTCGATAGCCTCCAGGATCACCTCAATGGCCTCAACATTCGACTTCAAGGAAGGAGCAAAGCCACCTTCGTCACCGACGGCGGTGTTGTAACCGCGTTTCTTCAATACGCCTTTGAGAGTGTGAAAAACTTCCGTTCCCCAGCGCAAAGCATCGGCGAATGTCTCTGCGCCAATGGGCATGGCCATGAATTCCTGGAAATCGACGTTGTTGTCTGCGTGCGCACCGCCATTGATGATGTTCATCATTGGCACCGGCAGGATGTTGGCATTCACACCGCCGAGATAGCGATACAGCGGAACCTTGAGATCGTTTGCAGATGCTCGGGCGCATGCCATGGAAACCGCGAGAATTGCGTTGGCTCCCAGCTGTCCCTTATTGGGAGTGCCGTCAAGTTCGATCATGGTGCCGTCGATTACACGCTGAACGCTTGCATCCATGCCGCTGAGCGCAGGCGCGATCGCGCTCTCGATGTTCTCCACGGCTTTCAGAACACCTTTGCCTAGATAGTGTTGCGGATCGTTGTCGCGCAACTCCACCGCTTCATGTTCTCCGGTCGAGGCCCCACTGGGGACAGCAGCGCGTCCGATCGTGCCGCTCGTTAACAGAACATCGCATTCCACGGTCGGATTGCCGCGCGAATCGAGAATCTCACGCGCCCGAATCTCCTGAATCTCGCTCATCTTGCTCCTCTTTATGATTGCGTTCGTTGCCTCATCGTCTCGTCCCGTGAACACAACCTCGCCTGCGGACGAATGGATTGTCGTGACCAGGTCAGACATGCGCGAATGCGCGAAACAGCGCAAAACAGCGATTATAAATGTCGCTGCGATTTCACCGCCCCCGTAGCCTTGCGCTATAGTTCTGAAGGTCCCGCGAAAAGCACATGACTGAGCTTGCGAATAAAACGTGCGTTCCCTGCAAAGGCGGAGTTCCACCGCTCAAGGGCAAGGAACTCGCCGATCTGGCGCGCCAGGTGCGTGGATGGAAAGTCGTTGAAGAGCACCATATCGAGAAGAGTTATAACTTCTCCGATTTTGTAAGCGCGCTCGAATTTGTGAAGGCAATCGGCGCAGTCGCCGAAGAGCAGGGACACCATCCCGACATCCTCCTACGTTGGGGACGCGTGACCGTCACGATCTGGACCCACAAGATCGACGGACTCACCGAGAGCGATTTCATTCTTGCGGCCAAAATCGATGAGATTCCGCGGCCACAGATTAGCTCCTGAGGGATAGCTGCTTAGCTTCTAAGCGGCTGAGCTTCTCAGCCCTAAACCGCAGGCCTGTTCTTCCCGGATAACCGCATAACTTCATCAGGTACACTGCCGAATAATGAAGATCAATCGTGAGATTCCCGTTCGGAAACTGCGGCTGCTGATTTTTGATCTCGATGGAACCTTGGTCGATTCCCGGCAGGATCTCGGCAATTCCGTCAATGCGATGCTGCGCCACTTTGGCCGCCACGAGCTGCCACTGGAGGTGATCGGCACGTACATAGGCGATGGCGCTCCCATGCTGGTGCGACGCGCTCTCGGCGATCCCAAAGACGAGCACTTCGTGCATGTCGCGCTGCAGTTCTTCCTCGATTACTACCGCAAACACAAGCTGGACTACACGCATGTGTACGACGGCGTACTCGAAGCATTGCGCGCTCTGTCCTCGCCCGAAACTTTTCCGCGCAAGATGGCGGTACTCAGCAACAAGCCCGTCGGACCTTCGCGAGCGATCGTCGACGCACTGGCAATGAATCCATTCTTCTTTCAGGTGTACGGCGGGAACAGCTTCGAGACCAAGAAGCCCGATCCATTCGGCGCGCGCATGTTGCTGCGCGAAGCCAACGTCGAGCCTTCTGAAACGGTACTGATTGGCGATTCCGATGTGGATGTGCTTACGGCGCAAAATGCCGGTCTTTATTCGGTGGGCTGCACGTATGGACTTGCCCCACACACGCTGGAAGCCGCGCCTCCCGATGTTCTGGTCGATAGCCCACACGAATGGAGCGAACTATTCACCGGCAAGAAACTTGTCAAGGTCCTTCACCAATAATGAGCCACCGTTGGTGCTCCGTGTGTCACAATAAAGAGATACTCACACGTCGAATTTTGTTTCTGTAAATCTGGCCGTACATGGATTTCAAACTCGTCAGCGATTACAAGCCTGCCGGCGATCAGGGCAAGGCCATCGAGGAGCTTTCGCGGGGACTTTACGCCGGAGAGAAGCATCAGGTGCTGCTGGGCGTCACCGGCTCCGGTAAGACCTACACGATGGCAAAGGTGATTGAAAAGTTCAATCGCCCTGCGCTGGTACTCGCCCACAACAAAACGCTGGCTGCGCAGCTCTACCACGAATTCAAACAATTTTTCCCGAATAACGCGGTTGAGTATTTCGTCTCCTACTACGACTACTACCAGCCTGAGGCCTACATTCCATCCGGCGATATCTACATCGAGAAAGAAGCGACGATCAACGACGAACTGGACAAGCTTCGCCTGTCAGCTACGCGCTCGCTGTTCGAACGACGCGACTGCGTGATCGTTGCTTCAGTGAGCTGCATTTACGGTCTTGGATCGCCCGAAGCGTACTACGGCATGTTGCTGTTCCTCGAAAAAGGCCAGAAGATCAAACGCGAGGACATCACCCGACGGCTCGTCGAAATTCTTTACGACCGCAATGAGTCCGAGTTCCGACGTGGTACCTTCCGCGTGCGCGGCGATGTCATCGAGATCTTCCCTACTTACGATGACATGGCATACCGCATCGAGTTGTTCGGCGACGAGATCGAGTCGCTTTCCCAAATTGATCCACTGTTTGGCACAGTGAAGCAGAAGTACGCACGTCTTCCTATCTATCCAAAGAGCCACTATGTTCTTCAGCCCGATCGCAAGAAGCGCGCCATCGAATCGATCCTTGAAGAGCTGGCGTGGTGGGAAAAGGAGTTGGAGCAGCAGGGGCGCGTCGTTGAGGCGCAGCGGGTTCATCAGCGCACACGATTTGATCTGGAGATGATCAAATCAGTCGGTTATTGTCACGGCATCGAGAACTACTCACGGCACTTCTCAGGTCGTCTCCCAGGCGAAGCGCCGCCAACTTTGCTCGATTACGTTCCACGCGATTTCCTTCTGTTCATTGACGAGTCCCATCAGACCGTTCCGCAGTTGCACGCGATGTGGCATGGAGATCGCTCGCGCAAGACAACTCTCGTCGATTACGGATTCAGGCTCCCGTCGGCAATGGACAATCGTCCGCTGCAGTTCGAAGAATTCGAGACGCGTGTTAATCAAGCAATTTATGTCTCGGCTACTCCCGGTCCATACGAGCTCACGAAATCGGCGGGCGTGGTCATTGAGCAGATCATCCGTCCAACCGGCTTGGTTGATCCTGAAGTTGAGGTGCGCCCGGTCAAAGGTCAGATAGACGATCTGCTGCACGAAATTCGCGCGCGCGTCGAGCGGAAAGAGCGAGTATTAGTGACCACGCTGACAAAACGCATGGCCGAGGACCTAGCGGAGTATTACAGCGAAGTCGGCGTGCGCTGCCGGTACATGCACTCGGAAGTCGAGACGCTAGAGCGAATCAAAATACTCCGTGATCTTCGCCGTGGCGAATATGACGTGCTCATCGGCATCAACCTCCTGCGCGAAGGATTGGATCTGCCTGAGGTTTCCCTCGTCGCAGTGCTCGACGCTGATAAAGAAGGTTTCCTGCGCTCCAGCGGGTCGTTAATTCAGACCATTGGCCGATGCGCCCGCAATTTATATGGCCGCGCCATTCTCTATGCCGACACCATCACCGACTCGATGCGGCGGGCAATGGATGAAACCGAACGACGCCGCGCAATTCAGCGCGCCTATAACGAAGAAAACGGCATCACGCCTGAATCGATCATTAGACCTCTCGAGTATTCTCTCGCTCAGATCGTCGATCCCGATGCCACCGAGCTAACCGAGGCGATCGAATCAGTGCCCGACTTCAGCTCTCAGGAAGATCTCGATAAGTACATCGCCAAGCTCGAAGAGCAGATGCGCGAAGCGGCAAAGAAGTTTGAGTTCGAGAAGGCGGCGAAGATACGGGATACGATTAAGGACCTGCGCTCGAAGGAAATCCTGATTACCTGATTATGGCAACGCCCGCAGCGCGTCCTGATCATCCATCTTGCTCTTGTTCGTCTCGGGCTCCGAAACGGGACGCGCATTGGCCTCGACCGTGCCATCGGCCATCGACAGCTCAATGCGGTGATTGAGAGTCCTCAGGTGCACCGACTTGTCGCCACGGCCGAGTTCCACCACAACTTGCGCGAAGTGTCTGGGAGGTTCAGTGGCTTTCGGCTGTCTGTACAAACGAGGAAACGCCCAGGCTCCGCCACCAAGCAAAGCCAGCCACGCGAGCACCGCTGCGGCGCGCATGAATTCAGAAAGATTGCCTTCAATCACGTAGGTTCCGGCGCAGAGGTCGCCGATGCGACGCCGAAATTTCGAGCAGCTTGCGACGAGCGCTCCCACTAAATAAAAAGCCAGGCCATCGACAACACGCCAGAGATTTCTGATTGCAGATGCCGCCAGGGCGCTGCGTCCGGAGTTATTCACTACGCCGATTCCCAAAATGGCTTTTCCCAAAGTGCTCCCCAGACTTGCTTCGAGAATCCAGACGTACAGAAACGCGAAGACAAGGCTTAAGCTTCCGCCCACAAGAATGGAAGCAAGGGTCACGCGCATTTCGCCCCCCGAGACAACTCCCCATTTGAGGAACGCCCATAATCCGATGAGAGAGCATGCGGCGCAGATTACGATGCTGTCGAGAATGAGAGCGAGGAAGCGGTCACCAAGGCTGGCAAGACGTGCAGGAGCTGAGTCGTTGTCTTCGCCCGCCACAGGGCGAATCGGCACAACGACACCGGACTCTTCGAGCAGGTGCTGCCCGGGTAGCACGTCAACGCCGCACCATCCGCAGCGGCGCTGCTTCGCATCAATTGTCCTCTTGCAGCGCGGACACTCCATGGAAACTCCCTACTTCGGATTTGTGCAACGATTACTGTTGCTGCTGCTGACGCTCACGCTGCTTCTGCTCTCGTAAACGGCGGGCATATTCACCCAGAGACAATGGCTGTTGCTGCTGCGGTTGCGCTTGTGCCATCACGCGCGGTGCAGGCGAAACAACCGGAGCGGCAGCAACGGGCATAGCCGTAGCAACTGGAGCAGGTGCAACTGCCGCGACCGGCTTCGGTGCAGGCTGCGGGACTACTGCCGACGGTGGGACCGATACTTTCGCGGTTACAACCGGAGCCGGACTGCTGGCGACGACCGGCACAGGAGCAACTGCGGGTGTAACAGGCTGCGGTTGCGGAGTTGTGGTCGCCAGCACAGTTGGCTTCGGCGTAACAACCGGTTCAACGACAGGAGCAGATGGCGGTTGGAAGCTTGCAACTGGGGTAGGTGTAGAAGCCGGCTCTACGGTTGTGCTCGTCGTAGATGCAGTCATCGTTGGCTGTGCGCTCTCGGTTGTGGTCGGCGAAGGCATTGGACTCCGCTCGGCGATCTGAGGAGTGCGTGAGAACATCCGGATCACGATACCCGCCGAGATCTGAAAATTCGCGGGCTGCCAGCCCGTAAATGCGAGCGTGTGCTCGGTGTTGAGGTATTGCGCCTCGACATTTACACCGAAGCGACGGTTGAGGTTCACTTGTGCGCCCCCACCGACTGAGTACGCGAGTTGCATCTCCCGGCCGGTAACTGAAATCCCGTTGCTGTTCAGCTTTGTGCTGGCGCGATCGCCACCGGCAAGACCTTCGATGAACGGGCTCACGCGTCCGCGCAGTGGGATGGTGATTCTCGGACCGACGAGCATCGAGTAATGCGTGATCGTGCCCGAACCCGTATAGCCAATCAGCTGCAGAGAGTTCGACGATGCATAGCTGCTTCCGAATTGGCTAGTGAGTGCCAGCCATCGATTCAAATGCGTGACTCCCGATGTTTGCCAGCCAAACGCGTCTAACTGTGTACTTGCGCTGGGAGCATTCGCCAGCTTTGCTCCGCTGAAGATGACGTTGCCGGAAAGATCAAAATGGGAAGTCGTTTGTGCTAGCGCAAACGAATTCAGTAGCAGGGCCGAAACGACTGCAATCCACACACGACGTTTCACGCTCGTATCCTCTCTCGCTCAAAGAATCAATAGGATCCACCAATGCAGATGAACAGCAGTATTGTTCCGCAGCGAGCGCCGAATCGGGATTACAAAGCGCAGAGATTAAGGTACGTAGGTATCAGATTGGGAATTCCCTTCCGTTGCGCGCGAGCACGGAAGTACAGGGACTAACGAAATTGTGAGCTCATGTTGTACCGAGCAATTCAATTTGCACTGTCATCCCTCGCGCAGCCGCGAAGAAGCCGGGAAATTTCAAAAGCTGCTGTCGCTGCGCGGGGGATCTGCTTTTGCACTCGAATCCCCTCGAACAGCAGGTCTCCCGCGCCCCAAAGCCAGGCTTCGTACCACGGCAGTTAAGCTGCGGCGCGAGGGATGACAATTCTTAAAAGAGTCGCACCTGACGCAAGAGAGGAAGGGCTCGTTTAGAACGCCCAGCGCAGCAGCGTCGCGCCGACGGTGAATCCAGCGCCGACTGACGCCAGCAAAACGAGATCGCCTTTCTTAAGCTTGCCTTCGTCCAGCGCCGTCTGCATGGCGAGCGGAATTGTTCCGGCGGTCGTGTTGCCAAATTCGCCGATGTTGATGATCACGCGATCCATTGGCATGCCTAGACGTTCGGCGGTTGCGGTGATGATGCGCTTGTTGGCCTGATGAGGGATGAAGGCTGCGACATCAGTACCCGTGAATCCGTTTCGGGTAAGAATTTTCTCGGAGACTTCCGCCATCTTTCGGACGGCGTACTTGAAAACCGCGCCTCCGTCCTGATGAACGAAGTGCATCTTCTTCTGCACGGTTTCTGGAGTTGCAGGATGAAGACTCCCACCGGCGGGCATGTTCAACGAGCAGGCGCCAGAGCCATCGACCTCATGCATGAAGTCGATCAGTCCTACGTTTTCACCATCTTTTGCGGGTTCGAGCAGCACTGCTCCAGCTCCGTCGCCGAAGATTACGCAGGTTGCGCGATCGGTGTAGTCGATGATCGACGACATCACGTCCGCGCCGATGACCAGAACCTTTTTATGGGATCCGGTTTGAACCAGCTGCGCTCCGCATTGGAGCGCATACACGAATCCTGAGCAGGCTGCGGATAGATCAAACCCCCACGCTCCAGGTGCGCCTAATTTGCTCTGAACGAGACAAGCCGTCGCGGGAAAGACCATGTCCGGCGTTACCGTGCCGACGATGATGGCCTCGATTTGCGATGCATGAACTCCAGCCTGGGCCAGCGCTTTACGAGCTGCTTCGCACGAGATGTCCGAAGTGGCTACGCCTTTATCGACCAAATGCCGCTGGCGAATGCCGGTACGCTCCTGGATCCACTGGTCGTTGGTCTCGACCATCGTTTCCAGGTCGGCGTTGGTGAGAAGACGCGGTGGGACGTAGGTTCCGAGGGCGCTGATCTTGGCCCGCTGAAGCTGTTTCAAACTTGTCTCCGGTTCTGAATCCGGCCGCCGGAGGACTGGGAACGGCGGTCCGTGGCGAGGCCGCTAGTAGCCAGACACCGGGGAGCCCACTGCGCATGCACTGGCCCGCTACCGTTGCTTCCTTCCGGACCTGGCGGGGTTCGCGAGATTACATCGCGTGGGACCCGGAGCCTGACAACTCGATATTAACATTCAGCTTAGCGACCCGCGGGCCTCGCCCTGTCCGTTTCATCAGGATTTCGCGATTGCGCGATTTGGTGATTTCGTAACTCCAAATCACACAATCGCGAAATCACCAAATGGAGGCTGCCTCGGATTGGTAGACTCTTAAACATGGCCCTGACTCAGCCTCTGGCCGCTGCTTCCGCATCGCCATCCGGAACTCCAATCGCCTACTTCGAATGCTCGAAATGCCACGAACACATTTCCGCCGACACACCACAGACCGTGTGTTCGAAAGACGGGGGCTCGCTGTGGGTGCGCTATGACTTCGGTCCAGTTCGATCGCGCGTGAGACGTGATCAGATCACCGTACGTCCACGCAGCATGTGGCGATATCGCGAGCTGCTGCCGGACGTAGCTCCTGTAACTCTTGGCGAAGGATTCACTCCAATGCTGGCGAGCCGTCGGCGCTCGAATCTCTGGATCAAGGACGAGGGCGCAAATCCCACTGGCTCGTTCAAAGCACGCGGCCTGTGCATGGCCGTGACCATGGCCCGCCACTACGGACTCAAGAAGCTGGCGATTCCTTCCGCAGGAAACGCCGCAGGTGCACTGGCAGCGTATGCCGCTGCTGCAGGACTCGAGTCGCACATCTTTATGCCGAAGGATGTCCCGGAAGCAAACTTGGTTGAGTGCAAGGCATACGGCAGCGACGTAAATCTGATCGATGGGCTGATCAGCGACTGCGCTCGCATCGTCGGCGAACGCAAGCAGGCGGAAGGCTGGTTTGATGTTTCCACGCTCAAAGAACCGTTTCGAGTCGAAGGCAAAAAGACCATGGGACTCGAAGTCGCCGAGCAGCTCGGATGGCGTGCGCCCGACGCGATCTTCTACCCAACCGGCGGTGGCGTCGGTCTGATTGGAATGTGGAAAGCTTTCGATGAGCTTGAGCAGCTCGGGTGGCTTGACTCCGGCAAGAAGCGACCAAAGATGATCGCCATCCAAGCAGCAGGATGCGCACCTATTCCTAAAGCTTTTGTTGAAGGCAAACCCGTTTCCGAAGCCTGGAAAGACGCACATACTTTCGCTTCAGGACTGCGCGTTCCGAAAGCCTATGGCGACTACATCATCCTCGACATCGTGCGCCGCAGCGGCGGCACTGCCATCGCTATCTCCGACCAAGAGATGCTCGCCTCGATGCTCGACTGGGCGCGAAACGAAGGAATCTTCCTCTGTCCCGAAGGAGCAGCCGCGACGGCCGCATACGACAAGCTGATCGCAAGCGGATTCCTGAAGCCGAGCGACGAAATTGTAATCTTCAACACGGGAACCGGCCTGAAATATATCGATGTGGTCTCGAAAGCAATGGGCATCACGCGGTCGCCGAACGGGAATGGCGCGAAACCGACGGAGCGTCGCATTGGAGGAATTATTGGGCCGTACTAAAGAAGCTGCTAGCTACTAGCTGCTAGCCACTAGCTAAAGCATGGCTTCAGCGTGGCGGCTCTTAGATAGTCGGTACCGTCTGCCGTAGCAGATGGGTCGGTAAACACACCCACCCGCCACCGCGGGCGGTACTGACAGTCCAAAGCGGTCCCCAAAAATCGTCAATGTCTGCGCCACCCAAGCTTCGGCTAGCAGCTAGTAGCTAGAAGCTAGAAGCTCTTTCATGACTCAACGCCTCTATTACAACGACTCCTTCCTCCTCGACTTCACTGCCACCGTGCTCGATGTTCAGGAGCTTCGGCGCGATGGCAATCAGTCGAGTTGGGCGGTGAAGCTCGATCGCACAGCGTTCTATCCGACCAGCGGTGGGCAGCCTTTCGATATTGGCACCATCAGCACACAGTCCAAGTCGGGCGTGGCGCTCGAAGCTGCTGTCGAGGATGTTTATGAAGACGAGCACGGCGAGGTGTGGCACCGGCTCAACAAGGTGCTTCCTCCAGGAGCCGAGGTTCGCGGCATCATCGACGCTGAGCGCCGGCGCGACCACCTGCAGCAGCACACAGGACAGCATTTGCTGTCGGCTGCGTTCATTCAGCTCCTGAATGCGAAGACCGTTTCATTCCATTTGGGCGAGCAGATTTCGACCATCGACTTAGATATTCAGTCTATTTCGCGCGACGATCTCGCGCGGGTTGAACGGCTCAGCAACGAAGTCGTCGCGGAAGACCGGCCGATCGCGATTCGCTATGCCACGCGTGAGCAGGCGCAGAGCATGGGAGTAAGCAAGCTTCCTGAGCGCGAAGGCGAGATTCGCCTGATTGATATTCAGGACTTCGATCTCAATGCCTGCGGCGGCACGCACGCGCGCACCACCGGCCAGATCGGCGGATTGTTGCTGCGCCGCACAGAAAAAGTAAAGCAGGGCGTGCGAGTCGAGTTCGTTTGCGGACTGCGCGCTGTGCGAACTGCACGGCAGGATTTTGAGCTTCTCGGCGAAGCCTCCGGCTTGTATCCCTGCGCGCCTGCCGATCTGCCGGGCAACATTGGCAAACAGCGAGAGGAATTCCGTGCTGTTCAGAAACGGGAAGCTCGCATTCTCGAAGAATTCGCGGAGCTCAAAGCAGAACAGCTATTGCGCAAGACTCCTTCCGGCGATCTTGGACCTCGGCTCGTGGTTCAGGTCTTCCCAGATAGGGATGCGAGCTTTGTGAAGCTGCTGGCTCAGCGATTGACACGCGGTAGTCAAAACGTCATCGCTTTGTTAGCGGCAACCAGTCCTTCTCCAGCAGTCGCTTTCGCCCGCTCTGCCGATCTGAGTGTTGATATGGGAACTTTGTTGCGCGAACTGGTCACAACGGCCGGCGGCCGGGGCGGCGGCGGCAAAGACTTCGCCCAGGGCGGCATTCCCGATGCCGGAAAGCTCGAGTCTCTGCTCAATGAAGCTGCTGCGCGGCTGAAAAGCTGAATCGAACACGGAGGGCACGGAGGAAACGAAGGTGGCTTGTCGGCCGGCCTCGGCATGGTTGTGGAAACCACGGTGAATTGAGACAAGCAAAGAATCAAAGAACAAGCACAGCGAAGATCTGAGACAACCCAGAGGCGCCCAATGCATGTTCAGCGTCAATGCTCCACCTCCGTTCCCTCCGTGTCCTCCGTGTTCAATTCCGCTTTTCCGTGGTGAAATAGAGGCGTGGACATCTTCGAGGAGATCGTCGATCTAAGACGTGCCGGACGGCGCGGAGCGCTGGCGACCATTGTCCACGCTCGCGGCTCTATTCCCTCTTTCGAATCCGCCAAGATGCTCATTCGCGATGACGGGACCATTGTGGGAACGATCGGCGGAGGATGCGTTGAGGCTGAAGTGTGGCAGGCGGCGCGCGAGGTGATGGAAGAAGAGAAGCCGCGCAGTCTTACGTTCAATCTGAATCACGATCCCAAGTACGACACGGGCCTTGTCTGCGGCGGCACTCTCGAGATCTACCTTGAGCCGATTCTGCCTGTGCAGACGCTTTACTTGTTTGGCGCCGGACACGTCTCGGTGAATGTTTATCGCGCCGCACGGATGGCCGGCTTTGAAGTCGTGGTCGTCGATGATCGCGAGAGCTACGCGAATCGTCAGCGGTTTCCTGAAGCGAAAGACGTTTATGCCGACGATTTCGAGCGCGTTCTATCGCAGCTTGCTCCGAACCATTCGTCGTATCTCGTGATCGTCACCCGAGGACACCGCGATGACATGCGCGTGTTGCGCTGGGCCGTGGAGACTCCGGCGAAGTATATCGGTATGATCGGCTCCCAGCGCAAGGTGATCGCCATCTACAAACAGCTTGAGAAAGAGGGGATTTCGGCAGAAAAGCTGGCGCGCGTCTATGCTCCGGTCGGAATCGATATTGGCGCCATTACACCGGAGGAGATCGCAATTGCGATTGTTGCGGAGATGATTGCGATTCGGCGTGGGGTCACGTCGGCGACTCACAAGCGCAGCCTGAAGGCTGTTGCTTTCCTGGAGGGCTCGGACAGTCAAAGAAGAAGCTGACGAGCAAGCCCGGAATGGCTCACATCTAACACAGTGATCCAATTAATTCAGGACTGTCATCCCTCGCGCCGCAGCGAATCTGTTTGCATGTTCATCACAGGGGATTTGCGGCGCGGGGGATCTGCTGTCGCGACTGACAAAACCAAAAACAGATCCCCGCGCAGCACAAACAACGTTCGGTACTTTTGTCTGGATCGCTGCTGCGCGAGGGATGACAGTACCGTTCGATATCCGCCGCATAAGCTGTACCCTGTAACCTGTTCCCGGTACCCTATTCTCATGCCCCGCTCTCCATCATTCGCCGGAGTTGTACTTGCCGCAGGCGCTTCGTCGCGCATGGGTGAAGACAAAGCCTTGCTGCAGTTTGGTGGACGGTCATTTCTTGCTGGAGCGATCCAGCTTCTCCAGAGCGCGTGTGACTTCGTAGTTGTGGTAACTGGCAATAACACTGATTTGCTGCGCCCGGTGATCTATCAGAATTCTGCTTATGTGGTGCATAACTGGAATCCGGAGCGCGGACAGTTCAGTTCTTTGCGCGAAGGGCTTCAGGCAGTACTCGACCGAGGACGCGATGCCGCATGCGTAACGCTCGTAGATCGGCCTCCAGCACGTCCTGAGACGCTCTCTGCGCTGAAGGCTGAATTCATGAATACTGTGCCGGAGAAAACCTGGGCTGTTATTCCCGCGTTTCAGGGCAAGCACGGCCATCCTGTGATCTTCGGACGCGAGATGATGGAGGTGTTTCTTCGCGCCAATCCATCACACAATGCGCGGGAAGTTGAGCACCACTATCAGAGCCGGATTCATTACGTGCCTGTAGACGACTCGCGCGTGGTTCTGAACATCAATACTCCAGAAGACTATTCCTCACTTCTGCCAACCACCTGATGACCGAACACAATTACGGCTCATTCGACAGCCCCTCTGCATTCGTCGATTCGGTGGTCGCGCTGAGTCCGCGAGTGGCCGCATTCGACTGCGACGGCACGCTCTGGTTCGGTGATTCCGGAATGAAGTTCCTATATTGGGAGATCGAAGAAGGCCTGCTCTCTACGGAAGCAACGCAGGCCATCATGAGCCGCTACGACGAGTATCTCGCCAAGAATGTCAGCGAAGATCAGATGTGCGGAGAGATGGTGCAAATCCATCATGGGATTCCGGAGGAGAAGATCCGCGAATTCGCCGCGCGATTTGCGCAATCGAACGTGATGCCTCAGTTCTTTCCTGAAATGGAGTCGCTGGTCGAAAAGCTACGTCGCGCGGGTTGCGATGTGTGGGCGGTCTCGTCGACCAATAATTGGGTGATCGAGGAATCAGTGAAGAAGGTCGGCATTCCTGCCGACCGTGTGCTCGCAGTGCGCGTGGCAATTGAGAACGGCGTTGCAACCGATCGTCTCGGCGAAATTACTTCCGGCCCGGGCAAAGCCCGAGCGCTGCGCGAAGTATTGAAAGCTCCACTCGAGGTTAGCTTCGGAAACTCGATGTTCGATTTGGAGATGCTGGAACTGGCTCGGCATCCATTTGCGGTAAACCCGAATGACGACCTGCGCAAGATCGCCGAGCAGCGTGGCTGGCCTTTTTACCAGCCTGCAATTGCCAAGATCACTTCTTCAACTGCTTGAGCGCGAGCTTAAGGCAGTCCATTGCGAGATGACTCGCGTGCGAGCTTTCGTTGGCTAAACCTCCAACAGCATCTACCAAATCTTCACGCTTGAGGGCTGCCGCGGCATCGATGCTCTTTCCCGAAATGGCTTCGGTTAAAACAGATCCACAGGCGATTGACGCAACGCAGCCGCGCGTCTGATATTTGGCCTCGACGATCTGATTGTTGCTCACGCGAAGCATAAGTTTCATGACGTCTCCGCAGGCAGGATTTTCGGCTTGAACACTTATGTCGGGAGAATCCAGCGCTCCCGAATTGCGCGGGTGCTCGAAATGATCTAGGAGTTGGGGCGGATACATAGCAACTATGAATCCGAGATCGTATTGGCGAGCAAAAGGTCAGTTCGACCAAACTCCGGTCCTTTGCAGAGCAAAGGTTCGCCTGTTGCTTTCGCGAGAGCATAGGCGAAGCAGTCGCCGAAATTAAGCTTTGCAGCATGACGTCCCTTGCCAAAGTTACGGTATGCAGTGCGCGCAATTTGCGCGCGCTCCACCGTCACCGGAACCGTCTCGATCTTAGCGTGGCGAATCAGCAAGTCGAGTTGAGCAGTCCCTAACTCGCCTTTTCGTGCCTCAATCACAATGGAGATTTCGACAAGTGTTGCTGCAGAGATGAGTCGAACCCGATCATTGTCGATCAGAGTGTTAAACCGGTGCTGTTCGGGTTCGCCCAGGAGAATTGCTGCAAGGGCAGAGCTATCGATCACCATCAGGTTGGGAGTCCATCCTCGTCATAGCCAAGGATCTCATCTGGAGAGCGCGTGTCCACATCAGGCAATGCCGCGCAGCGTTTACCGATCTCATCGAGTTCATCTGCCAAGGTCGGACGCTCGTGGTCTGCTACCCGCTCAAGACTCTCCCGGAGAGCTCTCGCAATAGCCTTATCGGGCGCTTCTCCTGTTTTCTCAACCAGAGCCCGAACCAGATGCTCCACTTCCGGGTCGTTTATCCTGAGTGGCATACAAGAATTATAGATTCACACGCAATAGTGTCTTCCTTTTCCAAGCTCGGTGACTCTACTCCACGACGCGTGATCTCGCTGCAGCCGTCGATTACGTCGATTATGGAACGGCTCGGAGCGCTCGATCGGTTGGTCGCATGCACCAAATACTGCGCGGAGGTTTGCCCCAGGGTGAAGGAGCTTGGAATTGCCGTCGTCCACGATTCCTGGACTGCCGACTCCGGGCAAATTCGCGCGGTCAATCCCGATCTGGTAATTGCCTCCGTTCCTTATCAGCTCGAGGCAGTTGCGGAAATTCTCAGATGCGGCGCGCAGTTTCTGGGACTTGCGCCGCGAACTCTCCGCGACATCTACTCCGACATCTCCTCGATCGCGGGCATTCTGAACGAGCCCAATCGCGGGCAATATCTGATCCGCGAAATGCAGATGGAGGTCGAGCGCGTGCGCTCGCGCAATGCAGCAAACGCCCCCCGACCGAAGGTTTATTGCGAAGAATGGGGAAAGCCTTTAATCCATTCCCAACCTTGGGTTGCCGAGCTAATCGAAGCAGCGGGCGGCCAGTTCGTTGGAAATCCCGGCAAGCAGACGGACACTGAGTCAGTCCGGCACGCCGATGCTGACATTGTGATTGCCGCCTGGTGCGGCGCGGGTGACCGCGTTCCACTGGAAAAAATAGCAGCTCGTGGCGGATGGCAGTCGCTCTCCGCGGTACGGAGTGGACGTGTCTATTGCATCAACGACGAATATCTCAACACGCCGGGGCCATCGCTTCTCTCTGGCCTCCACGCACTCGAAGCGGCAATTCACGATCGCGAAGCTCCCGGCTTGCGTCGTATCGCCGCCATCACTTCGCCGAAGTGACTGTTATGATGGCGTTAAGGCCAGGGCTCGCCAGGGACTTCCTCTTCCACCGCTGCAGTGCGTGAGCACTTCCTGCCTTTTGCAGTTCTGAATAGAAAATGACGATTTTCAATCGCGCGCAACGCGGATTGCGCACAGTGGCCCCCGAGTGCCGCCGTGGAGGGACAATTTGAAGCAGGTAGTAGCGGCGTTGATTGTGAGGGGCGAGCAGCTGCTGATCTGCCAGCGCACGCAGGATCAGCCCATGCCGCTCAAATGGGAATTTCCAGGCGGGAAGATTGAACCCGGCGAAGAAGAGCGTGCGGCTTTGCGTCGAGAGCTCGAAGAAGAGCTTGGGATTTCGGCTACGATCGGCGAAAAGGTGACTTCGATTCAGCACCACTACAAGAACGGCGGAGCCGTGGAGCTGCACTTCTATCGCGTCAAAGAGTATGAAGGCGAAATGGAAAACAAGATTTTTGAGCAGATCCGCTGGGTCGATCGCCGCGACCTTCCACGATTTGATTTCCTTGAAGCGGACCAAGGCCTTATCCGCCAGATTGCCGGAGGCAAGCTGCTGGCTAGCTGACGCCGCGAAACTCACTCTTCATTTCTGTGGGTAAGCATAGAGTGTCCACAGCATTGCCCCAGTCAGAATGATCATGGTGATGCTGGTGCTCCAGGCAATCACGTTCGCGGTGATTGAGTTCTTGTACTCGCCCATCAAATCGGCGCGATTGACCAGCTTGAGCATGAAGATGAGAACAAACGGGATCAATACGCCGTTCAGCACCTGCGAGAACAGAATCACTTTGATTAAAGGAATTTTCGGAAGCAAGACGATACCAGCGCCGCCGACGATGAGAGCCGTATAAAGCCAATAGAACACTTTGGCTTCTGAGAAGCGCTTGTTCACTCCAGACTCGACGCCGAGTCCCTCACAGATGTTGTACGCCGTAGCGAGCGGCAAGATCGCGGCCGAGAGCAACGCGGCGTTCACAAGCCCAACAGCGAACAACAGCGAAGCAAACTGACCAACCAGAGGCCGCAACGCGACCGCCGCTTCGGAAGCATCTCCAATGTCGTGCTGACCAGTTATATACAGGGTTGCTGCGCAGGCGACGACGATGAAGAATGCAACTACGTCGGTAATGATGCATCCCAGCACGACGTCCCATTTCGAGAGTGCGTATTCCTTTTTGCCGATTCCCTTCTCCACGATGGAGGCTTGCAGGTAGAACTGCATCCACGGAGTGATCGTCGTGCCGATGATCCCGACCAGCATGACGAGATATTCCGAGCTCCTGTTCACGACGGGGACAAACGTGTTCTGCACGGCCGCCCGCCAATCGGGATGAGCGGCGAATGCCGAAGCGATATAAGTGAAATAGATCAGGGAAAAGAAAATCAGAATTTTTTCGACCGGCCTGTAGGTTCCTTGAACCACTACGAACCAGACCAGCGCTGCCCCGATCGGCACCACGATGTATTTGCTGGCTCCGAAGATTCCCATGCCGGAGGCCAGACCAGCGAACTCGGCGGCGATGTTGCCGAAGTCTGCCAGCCCGAGAATCAGCATGGTGAACACGGTAATTCGGAGCCCAAATTCTTCGCGGATCAAGTCCGATAGACCTTTGCCGGTGACGGCGCCCATGCGCGCCGCCATTTCCTGAACGACAATGAGCGCAATCGTGATCGGAATCAGCGTCCAGAGCAGTGCGTAGCCGAACTTTGCGCCGGCCTGCGAGTAGGTGAGGATTCCTCCGACATCGTTATCGACATTTGCCGTGATGAACCCGGGTCCAAAGACCGCGAAGAACGCAAGCAGGCGGAATTGCCAGGTTCTGGCAAACGACAGTCGCCGGCGATGAGCGATGTGCTTCTCCACAAGCTATTTACAGATGGCGGGAATTCACTTCGCGAACGCGAAGCATTCCAGAATAAATGGGAAGTTGATTCGAGTCAGCTTAAGGAAACGAAAAACTATACTTGTTCGCGCAAAAGGGTGATTACATCGTCGGCAGTAATGATGCCCTTGAGGTTCTGCTCGTCATCGACCACGGCTAGCGTGTAGAGGTTGTACTTTTCCATGACTTCAACAACCTTCTTCTGCTGGTCGTTTTCGCGGACAAATACCAGCGGCTTGGCAGCGAGCTCCGAGATCTTCTGAGCCGGCGGAGCGAGAACGATTCGCTGCAGCGGCACAGAACCGCACAGCTTGCCTTCGTTGTCGACTAGATAAATCGTCGCCACGCTTTCCACTCCGCCCTCAAAATTCCGCAACAGCTCAATGGCTTCCTCGGCCGTGGTATCGGGCGCTGCTGCCAGATACTCGGTGGTCATGCGACCGGCGGCGGTCTTTTCTCCGTGTTCGAGTAGGTCTTCGACCTCCTCGCGCTCCTGCGGCTGCATCTCTTCAAGGATTTCCTCGGAGGTCTCGCCTGGGAGCTGATCGAGGAGATCAGCGGCAGCATCTGGATCCATTTCTTCGACGATGTCTGCGGCGCGTTCTGAATCGAGCGATTCGACGATGGAGACCTGAATATCTAGATCGATCTCTTCCAGCGCTTCTGCCGCAACTTCTTCGTCCAGCGTCTCGAATACAGCTTCGCGCTCGGCCGGAGCGAGTTCTTCCACGATGTCAGCGATGTCGGCAGGATGAAGTTGCGAGAGCCGCTCATGCTCGATACGAAGTTTCACGCGCCGGGCTGGATCGGTCTCGATGAGATCGACGAATTCCCACGGAATGACGCGTGGCTTCAGCTTCTGAACGACGGCTTCCACTGCTCCTGATGGAGCCACTCCTTTCAACAGTCGGCGCACGGCACCGCGCAAGCCAACATCCACCTCCGCGATCTTCAGACTCACACCGCCATTCGCGGCTTCGGGATGGATATCGACGTCATTTACACGAACGACCTTTCTGCCATAGACATCGATAATTTGTTGGTCGAGCAGGTCGCGTTCGAGCAGGAAGAAGTCGTCCAGCGTATTTACATTGGGCCATTCAGCCAGCGGAAGCGACGCGCGCAGCTCGGAATCTTCGTCGATCTGGATCATGCTCGGCGTGAGGAAGCGCTCGCCGTCGCGCGTTTTGATCACTAAGCCGGAAACTCGATTCGGGTCCTCTTGCGGACGCAGCGCGACTTCACGCACACGGCCGATGAATCGGCCGCTCGCGTCAGCCACTCGAGAGCCGAGTAAGCGAGATAGCGCCAGGCTGGTGATCGTCACGCACGCAGAATAACGCATGTTCTTCGCAGGCAGAGCGGGATTATGGAAAAATTGCGTTGTTAATTTCGGATTGGAAATGACGAAGCGTTTACGTCCTAAGATCTTCGCGAGTGATCAACTGTTCAAAAATATTTCGATCGATGCGATACAACACGTGTCTCCTGAGTGGATGGTCGGCCGGCAAGCGCGGATGGTCGAAATCACCCGCTCGATCATGCTTCAGTCCGATCTTCTCCATTACGCGGCGAGAACGGATGTTGGCTGGGACGGTGAACGAGACGAGCTCGGGAAGCTGGAGGACAGAAAAGGCGTATTGCAAAACTGCAGAAGCTCCCTCCGTCGCCAAACCACGATTCCAAAACGGCCGAGCGAGGCGCCATCCGATTTCGACGGCGGGACTGAAGGCTGCTTCAAACCGCACATTGGAAATCCCGATGAACCCGATGAAGGGCGTTATTCCAATCAATTCGGCAGCAAAGAAGCAGAATCCATGCTCCCGGTGATGAGCCTCGATCCGAGCCGCCACGTCATCGCTCTCTTCACGGCTCAGGCATGAGGGGAAGAACTCCATTACCTCTGGATCCGCGTTCAGAGCTGCGAAGGGCTCCCGGTCGGAAGCACGCCATGGTCGTAGTAGAAGTCGAGGAGTTCGGATCACCACCGAGAGTTTACGCGCAGTTACACTTTGGTTTCTCGATGATGCCCGAGGCGTCGTTTATAGTTGCTGTGAAGGTTCTCGGTCTACATCTCTGCACGATGCACACATCTGAACGCTAATGTTGGTCACTCTCGAAAAAATCCAGCAGGCACAAGAGCGCCTTCGAGGCGTTGCCGTTCGCACTCCGCTCGTCAAAACCAATTTCCGCGAAGGCGAACTTTTTCTCAAGCCTGAAAGTCTTCAGCCGATTGGCTCGTTCAAGCTTCGCGGAGCTTACAACAAGATCGCGACCTTTTCCGCTGGGCAGAAGGATCGCGGCGTAATCGCCTATTCCAGCGGAAACCACGCACAAGGCGTAGCATATGCGGCGAAAGCCATCGGCTGCCACGCGATCATCGTGATGCCCGAGAATGCACCGCCGCTCAAGCTGGAGAAGACGCGGGCTCTGGGAGCCGAAGTCGTAATCGTCGGTTCCTCGAGCGACGAGCGCAAAGCTAAAGCCGAAGAGTTAGCTCAAAGCAAAGGCTTCGCTCTCGTGCCGCCTTACGACGACGAGGTCATCATTGCCGGCCAAGGCACCATGGGATTAGAAATCCTGGCCGATCTTTCTGACGCGAATGTCGTTCTGGTCTGCGTCGGAGGTGGCGGAATGATCAGCGGCATCGCGGCGGCGGTCAAGAACCTGCGGCCTAGTTCGAAGGTCTATGGAGTCGAATCGGAACTGGGAGCGAAAGCCAAGGCGAGCTTTGAGGCCGGACATCGAGTCACCTTTCCTGCCGAACAAACGATGCGCACCATCGCGGACGGCCTGCGGACGCAAAGCGTAGGCGAATTGAATTTCGAGCACATTCAGCAGTATGTGGACGGATTTATCACCGTAAGCGAGGACGAAATCCGCCAAGCAGTGCGGCGGCTGGCATTCGATGCGCATTTGATTGCCGAGCCAAGCGGGGCAGTCCCCACGGCCGCTGCCCTGTTCCATCGCAACGAGTTCCCTTCGAGCGGCAAGGTGGTCGCCATCGTAAGCGGCGGCAACATCGCTCCAGAGATGTTGACCGAGATTCTCGCAACCTAGCACTTTGGTGCCGTGGAACGCCGTCCAACCGTAATAGAATGCCGGTACAGCGCTTCCCGTCCAGCAAACGCCGACCACTTAAGTAGAGGCCCAATGGAAAGAAGACAACAATCCCGCATCGATGATTTCGAACTGCAGGAATTCTTCCGCAAGTTCGAAGACGAGTTCTACCGTAAGTTCCAGCGCGACATGCCCGGCGAAGCGCGGCGATACCTCCACCTCGCGGAACAGGTAATACGCAACGGCGAACAGGAGCTGCGCAACGAGTCTCCGCGCGAAGGCATTCGCTCGTAGGCCGGGGTTACTTAGACTGGGCAAATGCAGCTTGCGCCCGGCGCTTGAGCTCGTCAGGTGATAGATCTTCCACTCGCGTTCCTATCCACCAGTAGTTTCCTTCCGGATCCTCGACCCCGGCGTTGCGATCGCCGTAGAACTGGTCTGCCGGCTCCATCAGCGATTTGGCTCCAGCCGCCATAGCACGCTTGTACCAGGCATCACAATCCTCAACATACAGATAGAACCCGGTCGGACGTGCTGTCCACTGGTCGCGCGCCTGTCCCAGCATCAGCATGGAATCGCCAATTTTGAGTTCTGCGTGACGGACGGTTCCGTCGGATTCTTGCGAGAGCGTCTCAGTCGTCTGGGCGCCAAAAGCCCGTTTCAGGAATTCGATTTCCGCGCGGGCGTTGGCAACTGTGAGATATGGCGTGACAGTGTGATATCCCGGTGGAACAGGATTTACTTGCATGGCGTCCTCGCAATAATTCACCGACGAATTGCGAAACTGCTGGTTTCGGAGTGTATCTGAAATAGAGCACGCGCGTCCGTGATAACTGCGAACCCGGGAGAGGCGAACACGAAGGTCACGAAGGCAACACAAGAGGTCACGACCAATTCTTTGTGACCTTACGGTTTTGCCTTCGTGACCTTCGTGTTCGCCTTTCCCCAGCTTCGTATAATGCTCAAACCATGCCCAAGCGCCTCGCCGGACACAACACGAAACACATTTCCCTTCCCAAGAATCACTGCTTTGCCTGCGGCAAAGACAATCCCGACGGCATGCACCTGAAGTTCTTCTTCGACGACGGTCAGCATCGCGCCTGGTGCAAGTTCAAGCTGCCGCCCAAATACCAAGGTCCACCGGGACACGCTCACGGCGGCATCATTGCTACTCTTCTCGACGAAGCAATGGGCAAAGTGAACAAATTGCGGTCGGTGGTGGCGCTTACATCGTCAATGGCAGTCGAATTTGTAAAACCGGTTCCGCTCGGTAAGACCCTCATCGTCGAAGGCAAGGAGCAGGACGTCCAAGGACGCCGCCACTTCAACACCGCCGAGATTCGCGATGAGCAAGGCATGGTGCTGGCGCGCAGCCAGGGCGTCTTCATCGGCGTCGACCCAGAACAAATGAAGGCCAAATTCTCAAGACAGAACCGCAAGCGGTAGCTGGGTAAACCCTATTGTGGCGCGACGGCATGAATAAACGGCATGAATAAACGGTTGCGAACAACAGCACGCGGCCGAGCAATCGCGAATCGGTCGGCCGCACCAGTTTTTCGGATCAGCAGCTTAATTCAGCTCAGTCGTTCCCGTGCCCCTTGTCATCTTTGGATCGCACGACCACGCCGTTAATCGGATTCGCACCGAAGTGTCCTGCAGCTTGGCCGCTGAACGTCAATGCAATATTTGAGAACGCGACGGTGTTGCCGCCCGTGATATCGATCTGCAAGGTTGATGATGGGCCAAATGGAGGCGGAAACGCTCCGTTTGCGGTAACCGTTGCCGGCCCACTCACGCGAAAGCCATTGGGAATCAGCGAAACCGTTCCGCCCACAAGCGTGATGTGGTGAGTGTGGGCATTGCGTGCCTTAGGATCGTTCAAATTGGGATTGGAGCTCATGGTTACGCCTAAATCTGAATGGACCATCGCCACTGCGGCTGTGAAGTCTGCGGTACCCGAATCGCCATGCATGTGTAGCGACCAGTGCCCGCGCACCTCCCATGGTCCACCGACGTTCGCCGGCGTATAGTCGCTGATTGTTCCACTGAGTCTTTGAGGGACGCCATCCTGTGCGGTGGCGCCAAATCCCGCCAACAACACAACTATTAGTTGCAATACATGCCACCATCTGCTTATCACTTGAAGCCTCCAATTCGAAATTGAGGAGCAGTTATTGCCGATAGCAGGGCGATGGGCAATGCAGCGTGGGTGAAGGAGAGATAAAGGTTTGATAACCCTCTAAGTTGCTGATGTGGTTGCTTCTTAGCGCATGGTGCGGCATGATTGCCAACCAGCAAATCTGAACCACGGGAAGGAATTACGGCGCACGAATTCCATTTCGG
>DASTZZ010000089.1 GCA_035764005.1 Terriglobales bacterium | reverse complement strand
AAAGTCGATGGATCTCGATCGCTACAACCTGCAGCGCTTCGTTGAAGCGCAGAACCCTGTGTACCAGCGAGTTCTCTCAGAGTTGCGCGAAGGCCGCAAGCGCACGCACTGGATGTGGTTTATCTTCCCCCAGATTCGCGGCTTAGGACACAGTGAACTTGCTCAGCGATTCTCGATCGGATCGCTCTACGAAGCCGAAGCATACTTCGAACATCCCATTTTGGGACCACGGCTGAGGGAATGCAGCGGCCTGGTGAACGCAATTCAAAATCGTACAATCGAAGATATCTTCGGCTATCCCGATCACCTGAAATTCCGATCCTCCATGACGCTTTTCGCGCAAGCTGTTCCAGGAGAGAAGGTCTTCAACGAAGCTCTCGACAAATACTTCGCCGGTTCACCGGATGAGTTCACAGTGTCGCGACTTGCACAGTGAAAATCGCGGCATGACCAAGAGCGCGATGACTGCCCAAAGCCAGCCCGAAGGGGGGAATGTCTCAGCCCACGTGCCTAAGCCGTGGGTGAGCATGATGATGAGCGAGCCCCGAAGGGGCGGCATACTTCAAAGACGGAGGAAAGTTATAGCTTCACCGGCGCTGGATTCTTGGGATCGCTCCAGTCATAAAACCCTTTGCCGGTCTTTTTGCCGTACCATCCTGCCAGAACCAGCCGCTTGAGCAACGGAGGGGACGCAAAACGACGTTCCTTGAATTCCTCATACATCACATGCGTGATGTAGTAGGTGGTATCTAGCCCGACAAAATCGAGCAGAGTGAACGGTCCCATCGGATACCCGCAGCCAAGCTTCATGGCGTTGTCGATGTCGGGAATCGAGCCGACGCCTTCCTCGTAGGCGCGGATTGCGTCGAGCAGATAAGGAACCAAGAGACGATTAACGATAAAGCCCGTCTTATCCGAAGTGCGAACCGGCACCTTGCCCAGCTTCTTGCCGAACTCGACGGCTGTATCGATGACCTGATCGGACGTCGCAATCGTACGCACGAGTTCGACCAGTTTCATTAAGGGAACGGGATTGAAAAAGTGAAGTCCGATAAAGCGATCGACCCTCTTCGTGGCGGTCATCAGCTCAGTTACGGAAATTGAAGACGTGTTCGTAGCGAACATTGCCTCCGGCTTGACGATCGCATCCAGCGCCGCATACATCTTTTTCTTCTCATCGATATTCTCGATGATGGCCTCAATGACAATGTCGCACTGGGCGAGGTCTTCTTTCTTCTGCGTGCCTCTCAGTCGTGCTCGGATTTCGTCTTTCTGCTGCGCCGTGATGCCGCCCTTTTCCGGTCCGCGCTCCACGAACTTCGCGAGGGAAGAATCAATTCCGGCGAATCCTTTGTCGAGCGCCTTCTGCTCGGCCTCCAGCACGGTCACGTTGTAACCGGCTTGCGCCGCAACCTGGGCAATGCCAGAACCCATCAATCCGCAACCTAGTACGCCTACGTTCTTGATCTGCATCTATCTCCTCGAAAATCAAAACCGGGGGGTGAACACGAAGGACACGAAGGTCACAAAGGTTTCCTCCACTCATCGCCATTCAGGACTCGATGAATACCTTCTCTTAAATGCGGGACATTGAAGTTGATGAGCAATCCGAGGCTTTTTTTGCTTAGTCGAAGGTAGGAAAGCAGTTGGGCTTTGTGTATTGGTTGGACGCATTCAATCGCCTTCAGTTCAAGGATAACCAAGTCCTCCACGAGCAGGTCGATTCGATAGCCGACGTCCAGCTTAACGGAATCGTAAATTACAGGAAGCGGAACTTGAGCAGCTACTCGAAATCGTACTTTTTCCAACTCGTACAGCAAGCACGCTTCGTAAGTACTCTCCAACAGACCAAGTCCCAAATTGGAATGCACTTTAAGAGCTGCTTTTATGATCTCGTAACTAAGATCGCGAGCTGAAAACGCTCTCGCTGAAGCCTCTTGCATGTAAACCCCTTTGTGGCCTTCGTGTCCTTCGTGTTCACCCCTTTTTACGTCGCCAATGACTCCAGAATCACAGCGATCCCTTGCCCGCCGCCGATGCACGCAGTAGCCAGTCCATACTTTTTCTTGCGACGGCGGAGCTCATACAACAACGTAATCACGAGCCTGGTCCCAGTCGCACCCAACGGATGGCCGAGCGCAATCGCGCCGCCATTCACGTTGGTCTTCTCACGATCGAGGCCCAATTCCTTTTCGACTGCGAGATACTGCGCGGCAAAGGCCTCGTTCACCTCGATCAGATCGATGTCATCGAGAGAGAGCCCTGCTTTCTTGAGCGCAGTCCGCGTCGCCGGCACGGGCCCGCTTCCCATAATGGAAGGATCGACTCCCGCAATCCCCCAGCTGACCAGCTGCCCAAGCGGCCTCAGTCCGCGCTTTTGCGCTTCAGCCACGGGCATAAGAACCACAGCAGCTCCGCCATCGACGATGCCGCTGGCGTTTCCCGCGGTCACAGTACCTTCTTTGCCAAACGAGGGTTTCAATTTGGCAAGTCCTTCGAGGGTGCTCTCGGGGCGCAGATGGTCATCTTTCTCGAACATCTCGCCTGTGGGATTGCCGCGACGATCTTTGAGCGGTACCGGCGTGATCTCTTCGCCCAGCCGACATGCTTTCTGCGCTTCCGCCGCTCGCTGTTGCGAGCGCAGTGCGAATTCGTCCTGCGCTTGGCGGGTGATGCCTTGCTGCCCAGCGTATTTCTCCGCTGTTTGCGCCATGTAGAGCCCGCAGTAGCTGTCGAGGAGAGCGACCATCAGGGAATCTTCCATCTTGCCTTCGCCCAGGCCGAATCCCCAGCGGGCTCCGCGAATCACGTGGGGAGCCTGCGACATCGATTCCATTCCGCCGGCCAATGCAATCTTCGATTCGCCAAGCTGGATCATCTGTGCTGCGCTGACGATTGATTGCATGCCCGACCCGCAGAGACGGTTCACCGTGAGCGCAGGCACTTCGACCGGTAGCCCTGCGCGCAGCGCCACATGGCGCGCTCCGTAGATGGCGTCACCGGACGTCTGCTGCGCGTTGCCGAAGACGGCATGGTCGATTTCCGCCGCTTCTACGCCGGAGCGATGCATCGCCTCCTTGCTGGCGATCGCAGCGAGTTCCATGGCAGTAAAGTCGCGCAGCTTGCCGCAATAACGGCCCATCGGCGTGCGCGCGCCGTTCACGATTGCAATGTCGGATGGCTGAAGCATGAATACGGAATCCTCAGGAAATGAGTGCTATCCAGCGCGGTTAGGACCGGAGGAAGCAAACTTTTGAGTGTATCAAGAGATGGGAGTCGGTGGCCTATGCCACTGCGACGGTCTCGATGCTGGGTGGTTCGGTGTGGGCGCCATTTGGACTCTCGGCAGTGGCTTTGTCGAGGGCGTGCTCTGCACGGTTAATCACTTCGGTGACGATGTCCACGGGATCGTATTCCTTGTGAATCACTCCTCCTGCAATACCTGCGGCCATGGTCACAGGGCGCTCCGTTCCGGGAATTTTGGTGTCGGCGATTACCTTGCGAATCTTCTCTACTACGAAGAAAGCATTGGCATCCTTCGTGTCGCCCAGGACGAGCGCGATGGAGATCTTGTCGTAACGAATCGCCGTGTCGGTCTGGCGGATGTTCGCGCAGACGCTCTGTCCCACGTTTTGCATCATGCCCTCGACAGCCGATTCACCCACTTCGCGAATCAACGCTCCAGCTTTACCGAATTTGAGCAGCATGACGGTCATACTCTGGTTTTGCTGGAGTGATCGCTTCACCTCAGCGGTAACTACGTCGATGTAGGAAGCTCGCTTCAGCAGGCCCGATTTTTCATCGGTGACGGCGAGCGTCTTCATCAGGCTGCGCAGCTTCGCGTTGTTGACTGCGAGCACCATCTGGTCGGCAATGGTCTTGAGGATCACGATGTCCGGCGGACGCCACTGCCGCTTTTTGTCAATCTGCTCGAGGATGATGATACCGACGTGCTCGTCGCCGTCCATGAGCGGAGCCGCGAGAGCCGATTTGAGTTCCAGAGCGTCGAGGTGTTCCTTGATGGATCCCAATTCGGGAATCTTGCGAACGTCCTCGATTGCCAGCGGTCCACGCTGAACCACCAGAGCCTGCAGCGCGCCAATGAGCCGCACGATGGACATTACATCGGATTGCTTCACGCCGGGCGCGCAGTATTCAAGAGCCGCAGATGGAGGCTTGCCAGGACTGCACAAACTGGCGATGCAGCGGCTGGCGTTCCAGTGCCGGCCGACATCATTCGCAGAAGCGAAGAGCACGCCCTTTACGTTCGATTGCCGGTAAATATTCTGAGTGATCTCGGTGATGCGAGTGAAGTCGCCAATGGAATCCGACCCTTCGGCAGCGGCAGCTTTTGGGCTTGCAGGAGATGCACTAGCAACTGGAGCAGGGACAGCAGGTGGAGCAGGCTTAACTGGAGCTGCAGCAGGCGGCTGTGCCGGCGCTCGTCGATCTTTATATTGCGGAGAGATGCCGGCGCTTACGTAAAGCTGGCGCAGCTTGTCGTTCTGTTCTTCTTCGTGGGGAAACAGCTTCTGGATGCGTTCCATCCGCTCCATGGCTTTCGAACGCATCGAGTACTGCAGAAAGATCTCTGCCTGCAGCATGAGGTCCTCGAGCACCGTCGATTCGCCTTCCAGTTCCTCAGCGGTTGGCTCGGTTTCCTGTTCTTCCTCTTCCTCGTCGCTTCCCGTTTCGGTCTCCGCATTGCGCAAACGATTGGCGATGGTGCGCAGCCGATTCGCGTCGACCTTTCCACGCAACATGTCGAGCCTGCGCTCCAGGCCTTCGATATAAGGATCCACCTCCGCAGCGCGATCCAGGGCTTCGGCAGCGCGCTGGAAATCACCGGACGCGTAGCGCAATTCGAACAACTGAATGAGCGAGTCGCTGTAGTCGTGCTCGCGATTGGCATCATTGAATAGCGTGGCGACAAACTCGAGGAACTCGCTATCCGGCGGATGATCGCGGATGACCTCGCGCAACATCGCGCCATACTCCCGCCGGTTGCCCAGCCGATTCTGCTGCGCATCGGCTTTCTTGGCCAGTTCCAGTGCCTGCTTGTAGTTCTGTGAGCTGAGCAGCTCTCCAATCAGCGCGCCGACATTCTGCATCTTGGCCGGAGTCTTCTCGTACAGCGGCCACAGCAGCGGATACGCATCAGCAGCGCGATGTGCAGCAACGAGCGCGATCCCGTACGCCTCGCGATGGTCAGGCAAGCTCACCTTTGCCGTACCGGCAGGCTCAAGCACCTTCAGCGCACGATCAATTTCGCCTTTGTCCAGCAGGCCCTTCCCATATCGGTAAGCGATATTCGCGCTGGAGGGATCTTCCTTGTAAGCGCGTTCGAACCACTTGAAACCGATATGGCCTTCATCTTCTTCTTTAAGGCCGATCTTCAGGTAGGCTTCGGCGGCGGTCTGACGATCCTTGAGTTTGCCTGCAAGCTCCGCCAGCCGCAGCAGGCTTGATTCGCTGCCATCGATTGCCGTCATTCGACGGAGAGCCGAAAGCGCCTCGTTTTCCCGATGCTCTTGCAGGAAACCTTTCACTGCCGCGTCATATGCGTCGAGCGCCTCGCGCCGATTGCCCACTCGCTCAGCCACCTGTGCATAACGAAGCGTTTGGCCCAGCTTGGGAATCGCAAACTTTGACAGTTTTTTGTACGTCACGCCGGCGCGAATGTTGTCGCCGGAAGCCAGCTGTCGATCGAAAAGCTCACTCAGCAGCGCCGCCGCCTCGGCAGAGCGGTTCGACTGCAAAAAGAGGTCAGCGGTCGTCTGACGGATGGCATCGTTGCCTGGATCCTCGTCCAGGATGGACAGGTACTCTTCCAGGGCGGAGTCGATTTTGCCCTTCTGCAGGTACTTTTCCGCTTTTTCTATGCGTTTAGAGATATCTGCCATTCGCGGTAATGCCGAAAACTACTTCGATTGTAAGGGTAGCGCAGGAAAAGCCAAAAGCGGGTGAACACGAAAGACACGAAGGTCACAAAGGCCGAGCGGGGCTTTCGGTGCCATCACCACTCTCCTCAGTCACAAATTTATGAGCTCTCGAACCAGCGACAGTTCGACGGCGCGACCCGGCAGCGATACCGCTCCATTGCCATTCCACTTCCTTTGTGCCTTCGTGTCCTTCGTGTTCACCCCAGGTTTTCCGATTAAAATCTCACCCATGCCCGACGAGCTTCTCCGCTTCCGGCCTGACTTTCCCATCCTCGGTAACACTACGTACCTCATCAGCAACTCCCTGGGCGCGATGCCCCGCGCAACGCAACAAGCCCTGAACGAATACGCCGAGGTCTGGGCCACCCGCGGCGTGCGTGCCTGGGAGGAAACCTGGTGGATGCTCGCCCACGAAGTTGGCGCCATGATCGAGCGCCTGATGCATGCCGAAGCCAACACCGTCTCGCTGCATCAGAACGTGACGCAATGCCAGGCGGTAGTCGCGTCATGCTTCGATTTTTCCGGCAAGCGCAACAAAGTCGTGTACACCGACATGAACTTCCCCTCGGTGATGTACTTCTGGGAAGCGCAGCGCGCTTACGGAGCGAAGGTGTACATGGTCCCGACCGACGACGCCATCCACGTTCCCACCGAGCGCCTGCTCGACGCCATCGACGAAACCACGCTGCTCGTCCCGATCTCTCACGTGATCTTTCGCAGCGCATACATCAACGACGCGAAAGCAATCGTCGACCGCGCGCACCGCGTAGGAGCACATGTCGTGCTCGATACCTTCCAGTCACTCGGAACAGTTCCGGTCGATGTGCGCGATCTCAACGTTGATTTCGCTTGCGGTGGAGTACTGAAATGGCTCTGCGGCGGACCAGGCACCGCATATCTTTACGTCCGGCCCGATCTCGGACGCAAGCTGCAGCCGAAGTTCACCGGCTGGGTAGCCCACGAGAAGCCGTTCCATTTCGAAACCGGACCCATCCGCTATGCCGACCCACCTTACAAATTCATGAACGGAACTCCCAACGTACCGGCGCTGTATGCAGCGCGTCCAGGGCTAAAGATCGTCGCCGAAGCCGGAATAGAGAAGATCCGCGCAAAATCGAAGCGCCAGGTCGCTAAGCTAATCGAACTGGCCGACGCCCGCGGATGGAAGGTCAACACGCCGCGAGATCCGGAGAAGCGTGGTGGCACAGCTTCGATCGATATGCCGAATTCGAAGGAAGTCTGCGCCGAGCTGCTAAAGCGCGATGTTCTCGTGGACTGGCGCCCAAACGCCGGCGTGAGGATGTCTCCGCATTTCTACACCGAAGACCGCGAGCTCGACGCCGCAATTGCCGCAGTCGAAGAGATTCTCAGCGGCATGACGGTGGCAAGATCGGCGGTTTGAATTTTGCATCTCCTCTTCTAAGGCGATTCGAAGCAGGTTCCCAAGGGTAAGTACCTATCTGTGTCGCGTCACGCTGCTTCGACAATATCTGAATGCCGCCTTCCGCCGGTTCGAAGAGCAAAATCCGAATTGCTCCTTCATGGATTCTTCTCAACTTACCTGAGCGGCTGGATGGGCATCGGCAAATCGCGTGGAACCGAGTTCTCTTTCTTGCGTGTGCCACGATTTTTGGCGCAGTGCTGCGTATCCGACACTTGGGCGCGCGGTCGCTGTGGATGGATGAGAGCGCAACCGCGGCCATCACGAGCCTGGACTGGTCATCTTTCTGGAAGCTGATCTTCAGCCGGGAGATGAACATGTCCGCGTACTATTTGCTTCTGCGGGCATTCCCATTTCTGCACCGCTCGGAAGTCCTGCTGCGGCTTCCTTCGGTGTTGTTCGGCTGTGGGCTGATTTGTAGCATCTGGCTTCTCTCAAAGCATGTGTTTGACGAGAGTCGGCAACTGCTTCGTGCGGCATCGGTCCTGCTCGTCGTCGTGAATGGATTCCTTATTGCCTATTCGCAGGAAGCTCGCGGCTACGCAATGGCCGTTTGCCTGCTGGTTGCGTCCACGTGGGTTTTGGCCCTTCTGATCAAGACAGGGAAACATCGTGCAACCTGGTGCGTGCTCGCCTTGGCGGCACTCTATACGCATTTCTATGCTGTGCTGTGGATTGCGCCGCAGGTGTGGGCCATCTGGATTACGCATCGGAAGCTTGGCTGGAAATTCTTCGGCAGAATTGTGGTCGTAGCAGCGGTTGGTCTAATTCCGTTGATCGTGTTCCTCTGTCGTACACGAGGCGGACAACTGGACTGGGTGCCCAAGCTCACGCTGCACTACTTGCTCGACGTATTCGTGCAGATCGCTGGCTATTCCCCGATCGCACTAGCACTTCTCGTGCTCGGCTCCGTGCTCGGTTCTATTGCTCTCTGGCGGAGTGGCGACGTGTTTTCGCGGACCATTGTTCTCGAAGCCGTTCTTCCCATTCTGGTTCTGCTCATTTGTTCTCCAATTCATCCGCTATTTGTGCCCAGATTCCTGATCTTTGCCATCCCTTTTCTGACACTCACGGCTATGGTTGGATTCGGCGGTCTCAGAATGGATTACGGCGTTCTGGCCTTTGCCGCCTTATTCGTGACCATGCTCGTAGTGGGCAATGAGTCGGCATCCAAAGGCGACTGGAAAACCATGACTGAGTACCTGTGCAGCCAGCCCGATCAAGCGGTGGCGTTCTGGCCGGCCATGCAGCGATTGCCATTTTGGTACTACTCACGGAGCGTTCCCGGCTGCCGCAACGCCATCACCTCGGAACATCGCGAACTCACTCTTGCAGACTTCGGCGGGAATAAACGCGAATTCGCGGCAAAGCTGTGCGCCTCAAATGAGAAATCGATCGTTATGGTGATGGAATCCGAGTGGCACGGAAAAATGCCAGCAACCATAGCGCAGTGCTATGTCCCAGCAGGCACAACCACACGCAACGGTCTGGAGATGCTTTGGCTTCAACGGTCGACTGGCATTGAAACTACTTCGAAGCCAAACAGGACCGTGATCGCGCGAACGGCACGGAACTAACTCACTCCCGCCTGCTTCTCCAGCGTCACCAAGGTCGCCGCGTAGTCCAGATCTGATTGTCCTTCAGCTCGCGATTTTTGGTAGATCTTGTCTACGGTCTCGAGTGCGGGCAGCTTCACTCCGCTTTGGCGGGCGGCTTCAAGCATGAGGTTGATGTCTTTGTGCATGAGCTTCATGGGGAAATTCGCGGTGAAGTCGCGCGAGAGGACGAACGGAGCTTTGTAATCGACAACGCCGGAGCGGACCATCGATTGGCTGATGAGACTCATCAGCGGCTCGAGATTCACGCCTTGCTTCTTGGCCAGCACTAACGCTTCGGCGAAGCCCTCGAAGGTAAGGGCAATCATCAGGTTCATCGAGAGCTTGGCTGCAAGGCCTTTGCCGTTTTCTCCGACGCGCACGGCGCTCTTGCCCATGGCGCTGAACAGCGGCTGCAGCTTATCGAAGGTTTCCTGGCGTGCGCCGACGATGAAGATGAGCTGTCCGCTCTCGGCTCCCGTTTTGGAACCCGTAACCGGCGCATCGACGAACTCGCCGCCTTTCGCGCGTATGCGTTCGGCGAACTTAAGGCTGGCCGAAGGAAGAATCGTACTGGAATCGACGATGATCGCTCCCGGCTTGAGCGACTCGTTCACGCCGTCTTTCCCGAAAAGGACCTGCTCGACGGCTGCCGTGTCCGAGACGCACAACCAGACGATCTCAGCGTCTTTGGCGGCTTCTTTGGGCGTAGCCGCGCCATGCGCGCCGCCGACGATTTTGCCGGGCGTGCGGTTCCAGACCTTTACTTCGTGTCCGGCTTTGACTAAGTTCTGCGCCATGGGCTTGCCCATGATGCCGAGTCCGAGGAATGCGATGCGCATGAAGTAAGCTCCTGAGCTGCTCAGCTTCTAAGCTGCTGAGCCTAGAACCAAAACCAAAACACGACGCGGATTGCGCGGATGCTTCGCCCGCGGATTTCGCAGATACACCACGAAAGAGCTCTAATCGGTCTGTCATCCTGAGCGCCTCTTTTGCGCGAAGGACCTCCCGCGATATGTCGGACTTTATTGCACTGTCCAGGCTCCTTCACCAGGACTTGGTTAAAGAGCCGAGACAGGGCAATTCACTCTCAAGCATTCCGGGAGATCCTTCGCCCAAAAGCGGCTCAGGATGACAGAGTCAAAGGTCGCGTCAACTCGCCCGTCGTTTTCTTGTTTCTCCATCAAGCGAGGCTGCTAGTTCTCTCACACTTTCTACCGGCGGTTGACAACTGAAGCCTGAGCACAGCACGGCCACACTGTTCTTCTCCTTCACTGCCGGCAGGCTCGGAAGCGTTTGTGCCAGTGCCGGCGGCAAATTTTCTGCGACGACGTGATCGGGATCGAAGCGTAGTACCGATTTGGATATGCTGTAGGGCGATATTGCGGCCCGCTGCAACTCGTCGGCTCGTTGGTCGTTGCCGATTACGACTACTTGCGTGTGGGGCCGCGAGTAAAGCGTCAAAGCGATTCCATAGGTTGCGGCGAAGATGCCGAAGTGGCCGGCTACGTCGGCGAAGGCTTTGAGAGTTG
>DASTZZ010000088.1 GCA_035764005.1 Terriglobales bacterium | reverse complement strand
GCCGGCCGTCATCGCTCTGGGTGGCGGCGCCTTCGTGCAGGAAACGATCCGGCAGATTCTCCGCGACAATTCCGCCTCCGTGGTGCATCTGGACGTTGGCCTCGAAGAGGCGCTGCATCGTTGCGCTTCCGCTCCCGGCTCCCGTCCTCTGCTGCAAGATCGCGATCGGGTAACGCTGCTCTACGAGGAGCGCCTGCCGTACTACCACACTGCCGATTTGGCAGTGCATACGGATGGCAAGACGCCGCTCGAAGTGGCTCAGGAGATCGCAGCAACATGGCAGTTGAATCCCAGAGACCAGGAGGTCCAATGAAATTTCGCTTCGCCACCGTGGTCATCATCTTTGTGGCCTCATGCGCCGTGGCGGCCAAGGCCCCGAGCGGGCAGATCATCGATGCCGGAAGTTTTGGTGTGTATTTAAATGGGGCTCGTGTAGCTACTGAGACCTTTAAGATCGAGCAGAATCCGGAAGGCAGCATTGCCAAGTCCGAACTCAAAGCTCAGGACGGAGCGACGCAGCGTTCTGAAATGGAGCTGACTCCCCAGGGAAACATCATCCACTATGGCTGGGAACAGCTTCAGCCGCGAAAAGAACAGGTGACCGTTGTTCCAAAAGACGAGTTCCTGAGCGAGACCATAAACGCCGGACCCAACCAGAAGACCTTCAGCGTGCCGCATCTAATGCCGCATTCCACTCCGATTCTCGACGATAACTTTTTTCTTCATCGCGAGATCCTGATGTGGAGATACTTAGCTGCAGGCTGCACTTCCAAACCTGAGGGCCTGAAGTGCAGCACAGCGCCGCAGCAGTTTGGAGTTCTGGTGCCGACCCAGCACCTGGCCGAGAAGGTGACGATCGACTTCAAAGATCGAGAGAAGATCTCGCTAAAAGGGAAACAGGTCGAATGCAGCGCGTTTAATCTTCACACGGAAGATAGCGACTGGATCGTATTTCTCGATAATCAGGAGAAGATGGTTCGCATCGTAGGTTCAGCGTCCGGTCTTGAAGTTGTGCGAGACTGAGGGAATCGGGGGACAGGGAACAGGGGACAGGTTACAGGCGTAATACAACGGGTAACGCCAAGGTGAAGCAGTGCGAGCAAAACTCAACAAAGAACGTTTTCTTGTCCTGTGCGCTCTCAAAGTTTTTGATTCCTTTCTGTCGACTGCCGCAGGTTTCCTGTTCCCTGTAACCTGTTCCCTGTAACCTGCATTATGCCCGCCCTCCTCACTCCCGCGCCGCGTCGCCGTGCCGACATCCTCTTTACCTTGGCGGTACTGGGCGGACTCTACGCTGCTTACGTGGTGCGGCATGTGCTGCTCATTATTTACGTCAGCGCGCTTTTCGCAGTCGTCCTGTCGCCGGTCATCCAGCTTATTGCAGGAATTCATATTGGGAAGTGGCGTCCAAATCACGGGATCGCACTGCTGATACTCATTGTTGGACTGGCCACGCTCCTGACTCTATTTCTGATCTTCGCCTTGCCCCCGATCTTCCACGATGCTCGATCGATGGCAACGGAGTGGCCCAAGCGTCTGATCGAGCTCACGAACAAAGCGCGTTCCGTGCCTTTCCTCGAAGGCGTGGACATGACGAAGTTGGACGACTACATCGCGGCGGCTTCAGGCGGCGCTTTTGGATTCTTTACCGGACTCGCGGGCAGCATCTTCGGTCTGTTCACCGGGATTGTATTGACGTCATATTTCATCATTGACGGCGAGCGCGTGTTTGCCTGGTCGATTTCGCTTCTCCCCATCGACCAGCGCGAGCGGCTCTCCCGCACGCTGCTCCGCGCTGAAGATCGCCTCCGCCATTGGCTACTCGGCCAGGGAATTCTGATGATCAGCATCGGTGTATGCAGTCTGGCGGCGTTTTGGACGATGCACATGCGTTACTTCTACGTCCTCGCGGCTTATGCGGCGCTGGCCAACATCGTTCCCGTTGTGGGAGCCCTTAGTTCACTGGCTCTTGCAAGCCTTGTAGCGTCATTCGACTCCTGGCACAAGCTGCTGGGCGTCCTGATCTTCTACGCGATTTACTACCAGCTCGAAAACGCCTATCTGGCTCCGCGCATCATGAAGACCACCGTAGACCTGCCGCCTTTGGGAGTTATTTGCGCATTGATGATCGGAGGCGCATTGGCAGGGATTCTCGGAGCGCTGGTTGCCGTGCCGACTGCTGCGCTCGTTGCCGTCTTAGTCGACGAATATCTCGTGCAGAAGCATGGCATGGTGATCAATGCTGAGCACGATTTCGAGCACACGACCACCAGCCACGAATTCTAAGAACGTTAGGTCTCAAGCGGACACAAGTCGCGCCTCGTCGCCTGCGCTGGTCTCATCTGTTCGCGTTAGGAGAAGAACGAAAAACGCGCGCGAGGGCTCGCGTCGGTCCGATTCCCTGCTGCCCTACAATTCTCCACATGTCGCCAGATGAGATATGGATGGAACGCGCCCTCGCCGAAGCCGCTGACGCACAGTCCGCAGGCGAGGTGCCCGTCGGGTGTGTGATCGTGAAGGCAGGGGAGCTAGTCGCAACCGGGCAGAACCGAAACCTGCGTGATAACGACCCGTCAGCACACGCCGAGATCGTCGCGTTGCGAGCAGCGGGAGCCAAGCTCCGGAACCATCGTCTCGAGGGCTGTGAGATTTACGTGATCATTGAGCCTTGCGCGATGTGCGCAGGCGCGATGGTACACGCCCGTCTGAAGCGACTGGTGTACGGCGCAGCCGACCCAAAAGCTGGGGCGGTCGATTCAGTGATGAATGTCCTGAATCATCCTCAGCTCAATCATCAGATGGAAGTCACGGGAGGAGTGCTGGGCGAACAATGTTCGCAGCTTTTGCGCGACTTCTTTCGCGCGAAGCGGGTCGGGAATTGATCGATCCGGGTATTCTCGCTGGTAGAATGGGAAAGGCCGCTCAAGGCCCGCAATGTGACGCGGAGAGGTGCGTGAGCGGTTGAAACGAGCCGCCTCGAAAGCGGCCATACCTGAAAGGGTATCGGGGGTTCGAATCCCTCCCTCTCCGCCATCGTTTGTTTGTTCCTCTCGTCACTAGCGTTTATTCTGCTTTGGCATATACTTATGTATATGCCAAAGAGAAAACGACCTCCGTCAGAAGTCGCCTCTTCCCAACGGAAAGCCAAAATCTTCATGAACAACCGCAGTCAGGCTGTTCGTCTACCCAAGGAGTTCCAATTCAAAGTCTCTGAGGTATTCATACGGAAGCAAGGAAGCGATATCGTTCTATCGCCTCGCCCGTTGGATTGGTCCTCCTACTTTGCTTCGGGGCCAGTGGCGTCTGACTCGTTTATGGAAAATGTCGAAGACCTGCCGGTACAGGACCGTGATTCGTAATGCCCCAGTACATGCTGGATACAGACATCAGTTCCTACGTTATGAAGCGCGCGAACGAGCAGTTGCTTAAGAAACTGCGAACTGTGGCTGTAAATGACGTCTGCATTTCAGTGATCACGAAATCGGAACTCTTATATGGCGTTGAGGTATCTCTACGACGAGCGCAAGACCAGGCGGCGCTCAAAGCTTTTCTCAATTACGTCGAAGTGCTGAATTTCCCCGATGAAGCAGCTGACCACTATGCAAAAATTCGCGCTGATCTAAAGAGTCGCGGGGCCATGATAGGAGGAAACGATCTGTTCATTGCTGCACACGCCAGGAGCCTTGGACTAACGCTCATTACGAACAATATTCGAGAATTTTCACGCGTGCGTGATTTGGCACTTGAAAACTGGGCGGTCTAACTGCGTTCAACCAATATGCTGAGCTTACTTTTGCATCAGGCCCATGGTTTCGCGAAACGCTTCTTCGAAACCCCCGCGAGCGCCAATCTTCGAAATGGCTTTCTTCGCGGCCGCTTCTGCCAATGAGCGCTGATAGCCCAGATTCACCAGCGCCGAAATCACGTCTTCTTCCATGCGGCTGGCCGGAGCAGGAGCCGGTGCGGCGGTGAGTCCTTCCAGCTTGTCGCGCAGTTCGAGCACCATGCGCTCGGCTGTCTTTTTTCCTACACCGGGAATTCGCGTGAGTGCTGTGAGATCGTTGCCGCGCAGAGCGGAGACGAGAGCATCAGGAGCGATTCCGCTCAGCACCGTCATGGCCAGCTTCGGACCGATCCCGCTTACGCCGATGAGGCGTTCAAAGAGCTGTTTTTCTTCGCGACGCAGGAACCCGTAGAGGGCCAACACATCTTCGCGCACGTGTGTGTGGATGTAGAGCGATACCTCGGCTCCTTCTGCGGGAAGTCCGGAGAAGCTTGGGATGCTTATTGCGACTTCATATCCCACACCGGCGGCTTCCAGGATCAGGTGCGAGGGATGTTTTTCGAGAAGACGTCCACGAAGGTGAGCAATCATCTGCGCGGAATTGTAAATGTGGACTCGGTTTTACAGGCGCTCTTGGCGCAACTCAGGCGCCCAATTGCTTGAATGCCGAGTATATAAACCAGCCCAGATGCCAGCCATCAAAGAATTTGAAAGGGATCTCGCCGACCGTATAGTGCCCGCAGGGTAGAGCGACTGCTTTGAAGTCGATCTCATTTTCCCGGAACAGCCGCACGACTTCTTCAGAGAGATCGCGCAAGAACGTGAGATCGTATTTGGCGTAAATGACGAGAACCTTCTTGCGATGGGCAGCGAACTTGCGCATGTAGGCGATTGGGCTGATGGCCAGCCATAATTCCCGCAGACGCTCCATGTCCATCACGTCTTCAAGCGCAGCGCGGATATGACGGGTCGACTGCCCCGTCCAGACCACATCGCCGAAGTAAGTGGAAGCGTGATTGAAGGCGTTTACTTCGAGACGCGCATCATGCGCGCTGGCGATAAACGCGTAGCAAGATCCCAGGCTCGTTCCCAGAATGCCAAATCGTTCACACCCCTGCGACTCGAGCCAGTCGAGACAACAGCGAATGTCGATCACGCCCTGACGGCAGGAATCGAGCGTTCTTCCAATATTTGCAGAAACCGCATAATCACTGCGTTCGATCTCCGCCGGACGGCGAATATCGTGATAAGGCTTACTCAGGCGCAGCGCCGAGACTCCATAACGGTTCATCACCGCGCAGAGCGCGTTGTGGCTGAATGCATCCGCATTCCACTGTGGGAGGACGATCACAGCTTTCTTGCTCGGTCGGCCCTCGCGATCGAATGCAGGAAACCAGCGCGCGTTTACGATGTCATTCTCCGCATACGGAGTTCGCACCGGGGAAGTGAAGCGCAAGAACTTCGCCGGCTTCAGCTTGCCGGTTCGCGCCATCTTTTCCAGCTTTTCGAGCTGC
>DASTZZ010000087.1 GCA_035764005.1 Terriglobales bacterium | reverse complement strand
GGATTGTAAATCTCCGGTATGCCAGCGTTGGTGTGCTCGCTGGTCTGCCATCCCGCCGTAACCAAAATCCTTCCGTCAGACAGCGTTGTTGCCGTGGGATACCAACGCTTGTACTTCATGCTAGGAACTGTGGTCCATGTGTTGTTCGTCGCATCGAAGATCTCGGCATTAGCTATCCCGATGTTTCCGCTGCCATCGCCATAGCCTCCGACTACCAGGATTCTTCCGTCTGCTAGTGAAGCGTGTCCCGAGCAGAACAGATCGGGATTCGTCGGAGTAGCGGTAAACACATTCTGTTGATAATCCCAGACGGCAGGAGTGGCGCCATCATCGTAATAAAGCAGCTTGTTGTTCGGAAGAAGAATCAAGTTCACTGCGACCGCATTGAGGCTCGCAGGGGCGGACCAGCTACCGACAACCGCGGGATTGCCAGAGTTATCCACAGTTATAGTTAGCGCAGACGAACTTGCACTCAAGCCTGTTGCATCGAACGCGATAGCGCTCAATGTGTGGGTGCCTGAAGTACTCTTCGTGGTATCCCAAGTCGCATAGTATGGCGCAGCAGTAACAGGACTTCCCAAATTCGCTCCATCGAGCACGAACTGTAGGCTCGCAATCGTCGAAGTCGAGCTGCTCGCATTGGCCGCAACCGTGACGAGGCCGGCAATTGTGGCTGCAGGAGCCGGAGCTATCATGCTGACGGACGGCGGAGACGAAATTCCGCTCCCACCTGCCGGAAGCACTTCTACAGCAGTTAAGTTGTAACGATCTGAAGTCGGTGCCGTGTCGTTGAGCGTCACCGACGTCCCGCTCAGTGCAGTAGGAGAATTCTGCATCTGAACCCAATAAGTATCACCACTCGCCGACAGATCCTGATGCAAAACTGTCTGCGCAGTACCTGCGGTTCTGGAAATCGCGTTGTCAAAGTCGTTGCCGACCCCAAATATCCAAGATCCATTTCGAGTCGTTGTCAGCGTTACTTTCGGCGCTCCGGAAGTAGCGTTGGCCGATGCAGTCGCTCCAATCGCTCCTGAACCGTTTGATCCAGAAACATCCACTCCGATAAAACTCACAACTGAAATCGAGGAGTAGACCTTTTGTGACAGGGTCGCAGCCACCGTCACATTGGATAATGGAGCCGCAGCAAATGCTCGCCAAACCTCTGCTGTTCCACTCTGAACATTGGTACGGCGGACAAACGTCCAGGTAAGTCCGCCACCAGTAATGGCACTGACCGTTGTGTTTGCCCCCGAAAGATAGTCCGTGGCCACGAAAGCGAGGAGAAGCTCGTTCGGTTGTGCTGTCGAAAAGACTCCTGTAGTGACTGTGGCGCTAGCAGATGAAGTATCGCCGAAAGCCTTCGCATCCATTGCTAAGGGTGCTGAGCTCTGCTGCTGATCGGTGAAATTCTCTCCCGTGACACTGGCGTTGTTGATCGTCGCGATTAACGAACTTGGGCTAAAGGTGGTCCCCGGATAGGAAGGAGTGATCGTGTAGCTGCCGTTCCCCAAACCGGAGAAGCTGTACGATCCATCGGCAGCCGTTGTGGTGCTTGCCGCGGAGGCTCCACTTAACGCAATAGTTGCGCCGGAAAGCGGAGGCGTTGTTCCTCCCGAAATACTCCACGTTGCACTCGTACTCGTAAAGTTAACCCCGCTCACGTTCGCGCCATTGACGCTGATGGGCTGTGAAGCTGGGTTGAACGACAATCCACTTTGGGATGGAGTAATCGTATAACTGCCATTGTTCAGGCCAGTGAAAGTGTAATTACCAGAGCTATCTGTAGTAGTTGTGGCCGTTGATGCTCCAGACAATGAGAGCGTGATCCCCGCAGCAGCGGGGCTGATATTGCCTGCAACGCTCCAAGTCTGAGCCGTTGCTGTAATACCCGGTGCGGTGACGTTCGCCCCATTCACCGTCACGGATTCACTCGCTGGAGTGAACACTACATTGGTTTTTGCGGGCGTTAACGTGTACGTGCCGTTCTGCAAATTGTTCAGAACGTAGGATCCTGTGCTGTCCACTACTGCCGACGTAACCGTCGCTCCGTTCTGCGACAACGTCACAGTAGTACCAGAGGAAGTCGATGCGGGACTGATTACTCCAGAAATACTGTAGGTGCTTCCAGCAGACGCGGCAGCAAGCACTTCAACAATGCTGAGGTTGTATCGATCTGTCGTCGGAGCCGTATCGTTGATCTTCACGACCGTCCCAGCAAGCGGGATGGGAGCGGTTTGCATCTGCGCCCAATACGTATCGCCAGTGGGCGTCAGATATTGGTGGATCAGACTCTGACCTGAACCTACAGTTCGGCTTATCGCATTGTCGTAATCATTTGCGACTCCCAACACCAATGATCCGTCCCTTGTTGTTGTTAAGGATGCAGTTGGCGCTCCGGACCGTGAGTTGCCGCTGCCAATTGCTCCGACTGCGCCCGATCCGGCAGAACCTGAGGTATCGACGCCGGCAAAGCTCATTACCGTCATCGACGAGACGACGGACTGAGAGAGAGTCGCCGTGACAGTCGCATTCGTGAGTGGATTTTGCGAAAAGGCGCGCCAAATTTCTGATGTTCCCGATTGAGTATTCGTGCGGACAACCAGTTGCCAATTTAAACCTGCGCCCGAAATCGACGAAACTTGAGTATTGGCTCCCGAGAGATAATCGCCTGTTACAAAGGCCAATAAGAGCTCGTTTGCGCTTACCGTCGAAAACGCCGGTGACTGGATCGTGGTCGATGCCGAAGAACGATCGACATTCACGGTCGCATCGATCTGGATTGCGGCATAAGCTGACATCGAGAGCAGTGTCAGTGCTGCGATGGTGAGGAAGCATCGAAAAGTGTGAGCTCTATATTTGATCAAAGTCATCGATCACTATCTGCCTTTAAGCTGCGTGTTTGTATAAAAGCTTTCCTGCGGCACAACAAAGCGGACTCGGTAAGTGTGTAAAGAACCGAACAAAGCCTCGGACGCGAAACTGAGAGTTGCGTCTCAGATTTGGGGGGACACAAAAGTACTTTAGTTGCCGACTTTCGGCCCCAAGGCGCTCTTTAAATGTGCCCAAGCTGCGGTTCTCGTTATCTGTGCGACCCAGATCGAACTCAGTCGCGCCCGCAAACTTTCCCTGCAACATCGCATTCCAGAAAAGAAACGGCATACCACCCAAAGCGTGCCGTGTCTCATCGGATGCTCCGTACTTGTACACCAACTTATCTCCGTGCTGAATGGTGATAATGCCTGCAACTGTATCGTTACTTTTGCGGGCCAAATGCACCGTGAATCTTTCCCCAAACTCACGTGCTAAGTTCTGAAACCAAACGATTGGTTGCGGAAACAGGTTGTGCCGTCTTCTTGTCATCACCATCAACCGATAGAAACGCTGCACCATGCCCTCCGAGCGGCCGCTTTCATAAGTAAGGCGTTGTTGTTCGGCTCGGCGAATCTTGCGGCGCACGCAGCTGGGATGAAGGTGTCCGAACAGTTCCTGGATGTCCGGACGTAGATCGACGAGGTGGTGAGAGAAAGACGCACTTTCACAAACATGCAGACCACTATCTTCTGCTTCAAATGAGTCATTGAGCGGTCGGAGTTCAACGTAGTTGTACTTACCTTCTCGACCGATAACTTCAAGTGCAGCGACGAGGTTCAGCATCTCGGAGGAACTGTCAACAAGCGGTTCACAGTGATCCGCAAACGGAAGAGATATCAATCGTTTCCCTGTCAGCCAGCTTTCGACAGCACAAACAGGAATTGCTGCTCGTATTTCGCCGCCTTGCGAAATCCTGGCAATCGCAAAAGGCGAATAGCCATATGTGTTTTTGAGCGCAGCGATCCACTCCCTGGTGTGGAAGATAGAAGCCTTGGGATGGAGGTCGACAAACCCCGACCACCGGGGATCCCCCAAGGGGGCTATAACTTCGATATCTTTCATCCCAATCTTTCCTACAGCAAACAGGAGTGTTTCTAATCCCGCTCACACCAGAAGCTCGTCACAACGTCGAGCTTCAACCGTTGATTTATCCCATCGATAGCTAACTTCTCCACCGCTCATGCTGGCATAGGCGATCCGGGCTCTGTCAGAGCCCTCACCTTCTATTGCCCACCCTGAAGCAGTCCGCACCAGCTGCATGCACCGCCGTTGGCGCCACCATTCGTTGATGTCGCCCGGACGAGCGGCCCACAGGCCATGCGCATTTATCTGCTGTGCAAGGTAATCGAGAAGTTCGGAATAAGTCTCTTGCTGCGGCGTTTCAATAACATAATCCGGGTGAACAATAAAACTAATGAGTCCATTCTGTTTCAAAATGGCTTCTATCTGCTTGCTCCAAAGTTCGATTGATGATTGTTTCAGGATGCTGAACAATCCGTAATCCTGGATAGTGGTAAGCGGCAGCTCAAGAACATTGCCTACAAAGTAAGGCATTACACTGCAGCATCCGCCACCCTGTGGCTCCATGTGAGCCACGGTGGGAACCGACATGTCATATTCAACTTGCAATTCCGGTAACCAGTCCTGATTGCGGTGCATGGATCCGGCGCGAAAACCTCTGGTGCCATAAACTTCGGCGTAGTGCCTTATTTTTTTGGCCCGCTCGGCAAACCGTGCAGCATTTCCGTAAAGACGGCCATCATGGTCCAGATCGTGAAGGTTCACTTCATGACCTCGGCCACGAATTTCATTTACCAGTTCCGCAATCGGATCATAAGGACCTTCCGGTATGAGCTGAAACGCGGCGGGGATGCGGAAAGAATCATCGAGGTCCATGAGCATTTTGCAGCCTGCAGCACCGATGCTTCCTTCGACATCGTGCGTCATCATTACAGCTGCGGGGTGCCCCTCCGGCCAAAACCAAATGAAAGGAACCTCCTCCTCGCCGCTTATCTCGATCACTAATCCCATCACTACTCGGAATAAGTGATCGACGGAACAATCAATTGGCCACCCAGGGACATTCGACTTGACTCTGGAACGAAAGATTTGCCGATGAATGAACTGTCGGAAATGACGCGTGAGCAGCGGTCGAAGCCAGTAATAAACCTGTCTAGCGAGCGGAGCAGTCCAGCCGGATGCAACATATCGCTCCGTCCGAAGCATTTCGATCGATTGGAACATCTGCACCAGGCGTCCATCGCTCCAAACTGAACCGTCAATAGAATCGGGAGCACTGCCGAAATAAGCGCGGAACTGCTCAGGGAGCGCTGACTCGGGATGAGAGCTATCCGTTTTCACGCGAGGTCTATCTTTATGTCCGCTGTGCTGTTCCGAATCCATTCTGTTGTCGGGATCTGTTCCAAGTGGCTAGAACATGTAACGATGAACGGGCGTCGGCAGCTTATGTGGTTGCAGTTTTGAGACCACCTGCAGCACATTCATTCGAAGGCACTTACGCCGCACTACCTCGCTTGCTCCGCCTTTGAATGTGCAAAATATTGCATACACGGCAACACCCTTTGCCACTCAGCGGAGATAGCGATAGGTTGGCGGTGGATTTCGCCAATCCTACGGAGTACGTATCTCGACTGTAGTGAGGTTGTAGCGATCACCCGTCGGTGCGACGTCATTGATGCTTACAGAAGTGCCACTCAGAGGCGTAGTCGCGTTCTGCATCTGAACCCAGTATGTGTCACCGGTTGGAGTCAGGAATTGATGCACGACCGTCTGGCCTGTGCCGGCGCTGCGTGCGACGGCATTGTCGTAATCATTACCCACGCCAAACACCCAAGAGTTGTTACGTGTAGTCACCAGAGCAGCAGAAGGAGCTCCTGTTCTGGCATTTGCAGTTCCGGTAGCTCCAACGGCATTGGGAAGAGTTGTGCCGATGGTGGTGTCCACACCGGTAAAGCTCGTGACAGTAATGGAACAGACCACCTTCTGCGACACAGTGGCAGTTACGGTAACATTTGTCAGCGCTGAAGGAGCAAACGCCGCCCAGATCTCCGCGTCACCGCTCTGTACATTCGTGCGCTTCACCAGATTCCATGTAAGTCCCCCGCCCGAAATGCTGGAAACAGTTGTGTTGGCGCCGCTCAGGTAATCGGTGGCAATGAAAGCCAGCAGGAGCTCATTGCCAGAAACAGTGGAAAAAGCTGGCGTTGCGATTGTGGTGCTGGCCGTGGTTCCGTCTTTGGAGCTGTTGGCGTCGATCGCCAAGCCCGCGATCGACGATACCGCCGTGAAGTTCACTCCAGAAACATTGCTACCGTTCACCGTCGCATTCTGGCTCGTTGGACTAAATGTCGCTCCAGACTTCGACGGAGTCAGCGTGTATGTTCCGTTTGAGAGTCCCGTAAACGTGTAGTTCCCGGACGCATCCGCTGTCGTAGAGGCGGTGGCCGAACCAGTGAGAGCCACCGAGGCATTCGCGCCGGTCGTGGACAGATTACCGGAAATGCTGAACGTCTGCGCCGTGGCGGTAAAGTTTACTCCCGAAACATTGCTACCATTCACCGTCGCATTCTGACTTGTTGGATTGAATATCACTCCAGACTTCGACGGTGTAATTGTGTACGTTCCATTTGTCAGTCCGGTAAACGTGTAGTTTCCGGAGGCATCCGCGGTGGTAGAGCTGGTTGCCGAACCGCTGAGAGCCACCGTAGCGTTCGCACCGGTTGCAGACAGATTGCCGGAAATGCTGAATGTTTGTCCGGTTGCGGTGAAGTTCACTCCCGAAACATTGCTGCCATTCACCGTCGCATTCTGGCTTGTCGGATTAAATATCACCCCGGACTTCGACGGAGTAACTGTGTATGTTCCGTTTAACAATCCTGTAAATGTGTAGTTCCCGGAGGCATCCGCCGTCGTAGACCCAGTTGCCGAACCGCTGAGAGCGACTGTTGCATTCGCGCCAGTCGCCGACAGATTGCCGGAGATACCGAAGGTTTGTGCCGCTGTGAAGTTCAGCCCAGAAACATTGCTGCCATTGACCGTCGCATTCTGACTTGTCGGATTGAATGTCACTCCAGACTTGGATGGTGTAACCGTGTACGTTCCGTTTAACAATCCTGTAAATGAGTAGTTGCCGGAAGCGTCCGCTGTCGTAGAGGCCGTGCCCGAACCACTGAGAGCCACCGAGGCATTCGCGCCGGTCGTGGACAGATTGCCGGAAATGCTGAACGTTTGTGCCGCCGTGAAGTTCAGTCCGGAAACATTGCTACCGTTTACTGTCGCATTCTGGCTAGTCGGATTGAATACAACTCCGGATTTCGACGGAGTAACCGTGTACGTTCCGTTTGACAGCCCTGTAAAGGAGTAATTGCCGGAAGCGTCTGCGGTGGTTGATGCGGTGCCCGAACCACCGAGAGCCACGGTTGCATTTGCGCCAATCGCAGACACAGTGCCGGAAATGCTGAAGGTCTGTGCCGTTGCCGTGAAGTTGATCGCGGTTACACTTGCGCCATTAACGATCACGTTCTGGGAGGCAGGGCTAAAGTTAAATCCTGCTTTCGAAGGAGTCACTGTGTATGACCCGTTAGGAAGTCCCGAAAAAGTATAATTTCCGGATCCATCTGGTATTGCGGTCGCATTTACAGATCCGCTAAGCGCGATGGTAACTCCACTGAGCGCAGGAGTTAAAGTACCGGAAATGCTGTACGGACCAAGTGAGGGGAGAACCTCTACAACGGCTAAGTTCCACCGATCAGACGTTGGGGCACTGTCGCTAATTGCTACTGTAGTGCCACTCAAAGGAGTGGTGGCGTTCTGCATCTGCACCCAATAGGTATCACCTGCCGAGGTGAGATCCTGGTGGACAACGGTCTGTCCTGAAGACGGCGTTCTCGCTATTGCGTTGTCGAAATCGTTACCTACACCGAACACCCACGAATTGTTGCGAGTAGTAACCACCGAGAGGCTCGGAGCACCATTCGTGGCACCCTTACTCGCAGTTGCGCCAATAGCTCCGGAACCATTCGTACCCGTCAGATCAACACCCGTGAAGGTGATGATGGTGATGGAGCTGACAACGCTTCGAGACAAAGTTGCTGTAACAGTAGTATTGGTCAGCGGCGCAGGAGTAAAAGCACGCCAAACTTCGGCGTCCCCACTCTCAGTATTCGCCCTCGCGACCAAACTCCAGGTTAGTCCGCCCCCAGCCACATCGCTGACGGTTGTATTTGCGCCACCGAGGTAATCGGTTGAAATGAACGCCAGCAACAGCTCATTTGGCGAACTGGTAGAGAACGCAGATGAGCTGATTGAGGAGCTTGCGGTGGTTCCGTCCTTAGAGGTCTTCACATCAATTGCCAAGCTTGTAGTAATAACTGCCTGTGCCGTGAAGTTCACTCCGCTAATGTTTGCGCCGGCCACGGTGACGGTCCGCGATGACGGGGTAAAGTCAAAGCCATTCTTGCTGGGTGTGATGGTATAGGTTCCGTTTCCGGTCGTGTTGAACGAATAGTTACCCGACGCGTCGGCCGTTACAGTGCCAGAGGCAGCCCCACTAAGTGTTATGGTAGCGCCGCTGCCAGCACTTGCGGGACTAATAGTTCCAGAAATTGAGACCGCTTGCGATGCCGTGAAGTTGAGGTTCGAGATATTTGAACTTGTGATGGTGGCTGATTGACTGGCAGGGCTAAAGGCGAATCCAGCCTTGCTTGGCGTGACCGTGTACGATCCACTTACAAGGGATACAAAAGAATAGTTCCCTGCAGCATCCGCGGTGGTTGTCTGCGACATTGCTCCGCTGAGCGTGACGGTTGCGCCGGCACCGTTGGCGGATAGATTTCCTGAAATGCTGAACTGTCCGACCAACGGCGGCCTGACTTCAACGATGGCCAGGTTATAACTGTCACCAGTCGGAGCTGTGTCATTGATCGTGACCGTCGAGCCCGAACTCGACACGAGGGCCGACTGCCTCTGGGACCAGAATGTATCTCCCAAGGGACTGAGATAGGAATCGATCAACACTTGGTTGGGACCGACAGTCCTCGCAATCGCGTTCGCATTATCCGCGCCTACCCCAATTACCCAGGAATTGTTTCGAGTCGTGGTGAGTGAAGCCGTTGGCGCCCCGCTCGCAGCGCTCGCGGAGGCGGAATTACCAATCGCGCCTGAGCCATTCGTGCCGCTCGTATCTACCCCAGCAAACGTCATGATTGTGATATCAGCACTGGGAGACGACTGCGAGAAGGTCGCGGTTGCAGTAACCTTCGTCAACACGCTCGGCGCCAACGCTCGCCAGACTTCGGCTGTGCCATTCTGGCCGTTCGCGCGCTGGACCATCGTCCAACTGAGACCACCTCCCGTAATTCCCGAGACCGTGATGTTTTGCTGAAGCGCATCGCTGGATATGAGCGCCAACACCAGCTCATTTGGCGCAGCGGTAGAAAACGCCCCGCTCGTGATTGTCGAAGAGGAGGTCCCTTGATGCGCCGAGACTACCGCATCGATATCGACAACTCCCGGCGCAGGTGGAAAGACCGCGTTAACTGTAAGTGTCGTTGTGGCAGTGCTTGCGAATTTCGCAGAAATGACAACGCTTGTGGAGACACCGACAGGAACTGTTGTGATGGGAAAAGTCGCGGTCGTGCTTCCTGCTGGAACTACAACTGAACCAGGTATTGCAGCAACTGATGGTACGCTCGATGTTAGCGTCACGCTGGTACCACCAGTTCCGGCTGGGGCGCTTAGAGTGACGGTTCCTTGCGACGAAGCTCCTCCAGATAAAGTGCTCGGACTTGCAGTTACGGAAGCAACACCTACGATATTTACCGATGGTCCGCCGGACGGCGTTTCCAAATTGGCGCTGTCATCCACCGCACGGCTTAAAAGAGTGAACGTCCCTCCCGTATTTGCAACCCACGTATAAGACCAACTTGTGGTTCCGGTCACCGGATGCCAAGTTGCTCCATTGTCGACCGAGATTTCGACCCCGGCAACCAAGCCTCCAACGTCGCTGGCGGTTCCGGTAACGGCGATCGTCGTTCCAGCTTGAACAGATGTGCCGTTCGCTGGAGCGGTAATCGTAGATACAGGCGGCGTAGTGTCAGTCGATTGGGTTGCAGGATGTAATCCGGCCTGCAGGGTCGCCGGCTGGACGCCCATGTCAGCAAACAGATTGACTGTTGCCTGCTGCATGTTTACGTCCGCGGTCCCGCCGCTGGAAGAATCCAGGCCAAAAGACCATTGCACTGTGCCGGCGCCAAACACCAGTGCACCGCTCGGAGCTCGATAAAGTGAGAGCTTGTGCGTCGCCGTTCCCGTTCCGTAGAGTCCACCGGCGTCCTGCAGATAATCAGTTGTGAGGTTGTAGGTTGCGCTTGAGAGGTCGAAGAGGCCAGCCGGGCGCGCGCCGTTATCCTCCTCAGCATCCCATTCATAACCGAGAGTGCCACCGGGCAGAGTCCAAGTCGCTCCGGCAGCTTGCGTCGCAACATTGGGAGTATTACGCCAAAAGCGAAACTTTCCCATTGCGGAGGGAACTTTTATCGACAGATTAGTGTTGTCATTGCCCGGGCCATTGACTCGGAATAGTTGACCCGTCAAGGCGTTTTCCGGTCGGCCGCCATCGGCTGGCGGGCTCTTGACGGGATCCCGCCAGGTGCCTGTCCAAGTTGGCGGGTCTTGCGGGTCAACAGCAGTAGTGGCCGGAGGGTTAGAAGTTGCTCCAAGAGTTTCCTTGTAGCAGACCAGGGTCCGATACGGAGTGCCGGTGCCATCGATACTGTTTTCCCAACGCGTCTTCCAAAAGAACTCATTCCCGCTGAAGAACGCAAGATTAACGCCGGCATCGCGAGCAGCCTCTACACTTGTCCTTTTCGGACCCGAAACGTATTCGTCGTGTCCGACGGAGAGATATAGCTTGTGGTTCTGTATGAGCGCGCCGCTCCGTGCAGCATCCACACTACTGAAATAACTAACGTTGTAACCATTTTCCTCAAGCCAGCGCACCATCGGGTATTCCGCATAGAACGGCTGCGTTTGATTCTCTATCCATGCAAATGGCCGGTTGTAGCTGACTTTATAACCGCGGTTAGTCAGATCAAAACCTGTTGTCGGTCCATAAAAGCTGTGCCCACCGTAGCCGTTGTAGGCCTCCCAGCTCTCGTCCGATGTTTGGAACAAAACGTCCGAGTGACTGCTATCGTCGCGGACAATGAAGAAAATTTGATTGGCTCCGCCGGTATCACCGCGAACGATATCGGCGAAATAAATGCCAGATACTGCATTGCTTGGAATCGTCCACGAGGCTGATACTGCCCAGTTTCCGCAATCCACGAGGCCCGTGGCCGAATCGGTAAGGCAAGCCGGCTGGCTTTGTGGCAGCTTCGCAGAAGGCGTAACGGTCGCGATCTGCCGGGCACCACTTCCCTGGTAGTACCCCATGCGGAAAATAGTTATCTGATAGTTGCTCGCGCTCGTGTTGATCTTGAAATTTACCGACTGCCCAACGTTGTAGCTGATATCAGTCGCAAAACCCTGAATCGTTGAATCGATGCTGTTCACAATCCAGTTGTTTGAGCCGGGATTGCAATTTTCAGCTTCAATCGCATTCTGCGGTGCCGTACATGAACTAAACGCCTGACCGGCTAAGAAAGCGATGAACGAAATTATCAGCAACAGCTTTTTGAGCATGGTTCCCCGAACTTAGTGGAGTATCGAACGCCGGTGACCGGTGCCACGGGCGGATTACCGGCAGACGTGGCACGGCCCTACAGCATTCTGTGGTGTAGCAATCTGCACACCGCAATTCCCCAGGTTGTTCAAAACGTAACGAACGGCAATAGAACGATTTATGGAGTTAATTCACTGCGGGCGTTTGAGGGGATCGCAGGAGAGTTGCAATCGGCTGCATCTTGCTATGGAAGACGTTTGCCGTTGCGGGACCATGTATCGTCGGAAACGCTGGGACCGGATGCGAGAGACCTCGTTCGCAGGCGCTACGGCTCCGCAGGTTTCGTTGTCTATAGATTACTTCCGCGTCATGCGAAGCTCTATCATCATTCGCTCGTTTCCTTTGTCGTCGATGAGGAAATGACGATGCAGAAGAAGACGACCATCTTCCTCAAGGTGCGCACGCGCGACCGTCTTGCGCCCCGGATCATCTGGATCGAGCGCTGTAGCCCACAACACGATGTTCTTACCATCGAACGTGCCGTCACTCTGACGAATAGACATGGTCGTTTGTCGCGAGTCGTACCAGACTGTGGTGAACCGATTTGTTTTTGAATCGAAGCCGGAGATTCCGGTTCCTGTGCTCTTCGTTCCGTCAGCGTTGAAAAACGTGAAATCGGACTGCAGAAACTTGCCTTGCTGAATCATGTACTGTTTGCATGTTCCCTTCGTAATGATCGGCTTTCCATTAGCTGGGAAGAAGGTTTTGACGACATCCCACTCGCCCGCGAATTGCGCGAGCAGCTTCTGCCCGGCGCCCGGCGTGTTCGGCGGCTCGTATTGATTATGAGTTTGCTGTGTGACCGCCGCACAGGCAATCAGAAGAATCACTGCAATTAGCTTGGTCATGGCAGGCGATGATACGTGAAGGTCGCGAACTAACGAAACTACCCGCTGAGCCGCTTAGAGACCCGAGCTTCCATTGACCTCAAAAGATCCCTTTGGTCCTCCACCTTCGTAACTCGCGGCCTTGCGGCCTCGTCACTCAAACTAGTGCACCGGATGGGAAATATGGAAACCAAAGACGCAATAACGAAGTTTCGATACCGAATTGAGCCAAAGCCCGGGGGTGGATTCACTGCCCGAGCGGAGGAAGGACCTGCTGAGACCATCGAGGGAGCCACGCGGGAAGAACTTCAGCAGAAGCTGAATGACAAATTCACTGGGCTCGTTGGCGAAATGCTTCACTCCGATAAGCTGACTGAGATGGTTGGAGAAATGCTCCACGACCCTAACAAAGTGCGGAGCACCGAATTAAAACTCGGCGGAGCTCAGATCAGAGTCAACGTAACCACTAAATCGTCAGCCACGCCCATTTCCCGCTCCACGGCCTCTTCGGTCGGCGACCTTGCAGTTACACCGTCAGCCCAGCCTCGTTTTGAGAGCAGCAACAAGTTGTGGCTTGTGATTGCGCTTTCGATGGCGCTTGGGGCAGTGCTGATGTATTTGCTGAGGCGATGAAAATGACCGCGCTACTCATGCTTCCGTCGCAAACCCGTAGTCGGCGACGGCCTGCCAAATGGCAGTTCCTGGCTGCCTGCTAAGGCCATTAACCCACAATTCCCCGATTGTTCTAAGGGCCTTTCTCTAGCCCATCTACTACTCTCACCGGATATAACCAGAGTAGATGCCCCCGTACTTTGACCTGACAGTCGGCCCCCCACCGACCGAAAGGTTAATGAATGCGATTGAATCTGAAAGGGATCTGCGCCATAGCAGCTCTCAATATGGCGGCATTTTGGGTTACCGGATGCGGAGGAACGAACGCCCTCACCAAATCCCCTGGGACTACAACTACGCAATTGACCGGCTCTAACGGAAGCTCATCCGGAGTCTCGTCTTCGTCTACTACTCCCGTCGCGGGTGGCTCTAGCACTGGCTCGACGAGCTCATCCGGTTCGACCAGCACCTCCACTTCGGGCTCTGGAACCCCGGCTCCAATTCCTACGCCAGTTCCTCCGACTCCCACCAACAACGGTGATGCCCCAGCACCTCCGCCCGGAGCAACCATCATGTCCAACATTCAAAACCAAGGCGGATGGCAAACTTGCGGCGGATGCGGCAACGACGGCGGCGGTGGAACCGCCCCGGCTTACGGACTTACTCAGGGAATCTCGACCCCTAGCCTGAGTGGCAGCTCGACTGACTTTTGGATCACAGGCGGCCCGGCGTACACCGGCGGCTACTACTTCATCGAGCAACATCCTGTGTCGAATCCGGTGAGCTATTTGCGGTACGAGTTCGATCTTTACATCCCGGCTCAGTACGCCTCGGCGCCACAGGGTATCGAATTTGAATGCCAGCAGAATGCAAACGGCTACACCTACAATTACGCTTGGCAGGCTGATTATGATTCGAAAACCTGGCGGGTGTTTAACTACACCACCAAGCATTGGGAAGGAACGTCAATCGCATTCCAGCCCTTCGCTCCAGACAGCTGGCACCACATCATTGCCATCTATCACGCTCAGGGAACGCAGATATTCCACGATTCGCTGACCGTGGATGGCGTCACCTATCCGGCAAACATCGTGCACGACGCACTGTTCACTGGCAACGGACCTGAGCTGACGAATGCCTTCCAAGTCGACTTGGACGGCAACAGCACTCCTTACCATGTGTATGTGGATAACATGAAGGTGAGCCTGGCGGATTAAAAAGCAAGAGCGCACAGGAAGTTTAGAAACCGGAGGTCACGGAGTTCGTCTTCGTGACCTTTATCGTTTCTTCGGAAGTAAGCGGCACTAGGGCGGAACTCGATAGGCTACATTTTGCAGACTTCAAAGTTCGATTGTATGTCGGCCTTTCAGCGGTTGTCCCTTTTCCGCTCGTTCGCCAAGGCGTACGACCTCGGCTGAAACATTCCCGCTTCGGGCTGGGTTTATAGCGAGCATCGTCCTCTTCAAAGTCTCCTCGCTTCTGCTTTGCGTGCTCCGCAATTCACTCTTTCTATTGCAAGCCTTTATTTCTCTTAATGCACATCTGCGTTCCTCAAACCATGTAGCATTTGAATCGGGGAAGGGCAATTATGAAAAGAGGAACTCTGTTTAAGACGATCGCCTTTATGGCAGTCTTCGCGCTATCTACTCTCTTGCTTTACTCCCAAAACGGGAAGCAGGTCACGTTTAGCGACTTCAGTGAACAAGCGCCGGGCGTAGTTCACAAGATCACGGTCCCTGACCTTCCAGACCCGTACGCGAGTAAGTCAGTCGACAACGGCCCTGATTTAATCCCGCGTCCAAAAGACGCCTGGCCGCAAGCGCCTGCAGGGTTCAACGTCGATCTCTACGCTACTGGCCTGCACAATCCACGGCTCATGCGCACCGCACCGAACGGCGATCTATTTGTTGCCGAGAGCGACGAAGGTGACGTGAAAGTGTTTCGCGGCATCGGCAAAGACGGCAAGCCGGAGCGGACGGAAGTGTTTGCCACGGGACTGCGCAAACCGTTCGGCATCAACTTCTATCCGCCCGGACCGAGTCCGCAGTGGGTGTACATCGGGAACACCGATTCCGTCGTTCGATTTCCCTATAAGAATGGCGATATGAAAGCGGCTGGTCGGGAGCAGAAGATTGCCGATCTTCCCGGCGGTGGGCATCTGCGCGGCGGCGGACACTGGACGCGCGACATCGTCTTCTCGCCTGACGGAAAGAAGATGTTCGTCTCCGTCGGCTCGCACTCTAACGTCGACGACACCGACAACAATCCTGTCGAGTTCCATCGCGCCGACGTTCTCGAATTCAATCCCGATGGCAGTGGCCTCCGCGTTTATGCTTGGGGCATTCGCAATTGTGTTGGCGAAGCGATCCATCCCAAAACGGGAGAGCTCTGGTGCTCGGTAAACGAGCGCGATGAGATCGGCGATAACCTCCCGCCCGACTACATCACGCACGTGCAGGAAGGCGGATTCTATGGCTGGCCGTGGTACTACATCGGCGGACACCAAGATCCACGACACAAAGGCAAGCATCCGGAGTTGAAAGACAAAGTCATCGTGCCTGACGTGCTGGTGCAGCCGCACATCGCATCGCTGGAAATGCTCTTCTACGAAGGCAAGCAGTTCCCTCCTGAGTATCGCGGCGACATCTTCGCCGCCGAACACGGGTCATGGAACAAGCATCGTCGTGCCGGATACGAAGTGTTGCGTGTTCCCATGCATCAAACCGGGCGGGCGCAGGATGAATATGAAGATTTCCTCACCGGTTTCGTGACCAAAGACGGCCAAGTCTGGGGACGTCCTGTGGGTGTCTCTGTAGGACAAGATGGCTCGTTGTTCGTCAGCGACGATGGAACGAACTCAATCTGGCGCGTGAGCTACACGGGCAAGTAAACCCGAGAGGCGAACACGAAGGTCACGGAGGTAAACGAAAGAGGTCACGGGGCGATTGTTCTTCGTGACCTTTTGTTTTGACCATCGTGACCTTCGTGTTCGCTCTTCTTCGATTTAGTGGGCTTTTAACTTTCGATCGAAAAAAGTTGCGCCCGCTTTGTACGAATTTACCCAATCGCGCCAAAGCAGCAGATCGTGAATCTCGTCGGGATAGACGATCTCTTCATATTCGACGCCTTGCTTTTTGAGCCGCTGGGCCAGGTCCACAGTCTGATTGAACGGAACGTTGCGGTCATCATCTCCCTGGATGAGAAGCACCGGCGAGCGCCATTTATCGATCGCGGAGTCAGGTGAAGACTCCCACGCAAGCTTCTGCGCGTCTTTCAAGTCAGGTGCGGCGTTGGCATCATCTTCCCAGTGCGATAGGAACATCGACCAATCGTGCACGCCATGAAAATCCACCCCCGCTTTGAAGATGTCGGAATTGCGCGCCAACCCCATTGCGGTAAGAAATCCGCCGTATGAACCGCCCCAGAGTCCGATGCGCTGCGAATCAACGTTGGGCAGAGTCTCCAAATAATGCGCGCCTGCAAGCACGTCGTTGTACTCCGAGGCGCCGCGCCACACGCTGTTCGGAGGCTGGCGGAAATCGTGACCGTACATGATTCCAAGGCGGTAATTCACCGAAAGCACGGTGTAGCCGAGGCTCGCCAGGTACTCATTCTCGGCATATGCGTTGTGGTAGTAGTACATGTAATGGAAGCCGAGCACCATCTGCCGCATCGGTCCTCCATGGGTGAAGATCAGCGCCGGGCCGCGTCCGGTTTGATTGCGCGGGACAAAGAGCTGTCCATGGATCGTGTATCCATCACTGCTCTTGAAGATCACCTGCTTTGGAACCACAAGCTGAGCCGAAGGGAAGTCCTTCGGCAGGACGTCTTTCGCCAGCAACTCTCTTCCCGAATTGGTAACGCGGTAAGCCAGCGCGGGTGTCGTTGCGCTCGAGCCGAGGCAGAATACCTGCCCATCGGAGCTCAGCACCGGTGACCATTCGATGGTCTCCCCGTGCGTGATTGCCTGCTGCGGCGCTCCGCCTTTGGCCTCGACCTTCCAGAGATGCCGGCGATCAACATCGTTCTGGTTCGATGAAAAGTAAATCGTCGTGCGGCCGTTCTCGTTCGGAGTAACGTCTTCCACGTCGAAATCGCCCGGCGTGAGCTCAATGGCTTGCCCACCCGAAATGGGAATCGAGTAGAGGTGATTGCGATTCGTCTGCTCGGAGACGAAGACGATGCGGTCTCCGGCAAACTGCAGCGACTCGCCGGCAAACGGCGGCAGAGAATCCCGCGGACCTTGCCCGCTCTGCCATATCGAATGCGCCGTGTACGTATTCGTGTCCGCAACCCACAGCGACCAGGGCGTCGGCCGCACCGGAATCAGTGGCAAATGGTTCTCCTCTCCCGGCGCGCGAATGAACACAATCTCGCGTCCATCCGGAGACCACCGCGGAAAGCGATCGCGTTCGGTGCTTGGCGCAATGTAGTGCACATCAGAAAGCAACGGCGCCTGCTCCTTTTTTGCCGCGCCGGCAGCTTCCGTCTTGTTCATGGAGTCACCGGAAAAAACCCGATCCAAATTGGGATTTAGATCGCCGACGGCAACGAGGCTATGCGAGTGGCGATTTACGCGAAAAGCAATGCGCTTTCCATCCGGCGACCACTGCGGCCAAGAGAGCTCACCGCGGATATCTGTGAGCTGTTTTGCGGTCACGCCGCCTTGCGCATTCACCGGAGCCAGCCAGAGTTCGTGCTTCGTCTCCCATACGGCGTAGCGCCCATCTGGCGAAATCTGGATATCCTCGCAACCTTCCTCCTCGCAACCCATATCTCCCAGTAGCCGCGGCTCGCCATTTTCGACGGCGGCTGTCCACACCTGCTGCTTCGGTTGTACGGGAAGACTCAACGGATTCGCCGAGCGTCCTGCGTCGTTTAACTCCGAGCCGCGCGCGTAGATGACCGTGCGGCCATCCGGCGTCAGCTTCAGCGAAGCGATCCGCTGCCCGTCATCGCCCGAGTAATGCGTGACCTGGCGACCGACGTATTCAGGCGCGGCGGCGATCCACACGTTGTCGGATCCTCTGTTGTTGAACACCCAGGCAAGGACATTGGCGTGACTCGCCGCAGTCAGCTGCGTGGGAAACGGCGAGCTCATCACCTGCTCAAGCGTGAAACTCTGACCAAATGCTGCCGTGGAAATGAAGACAGAGGTAAGGAAAAAGACTTTGAGTGCTTTCAAATGTGATCTCCGAGTATCAGCTTTTCAGGAATTTCGCATGATACTCGCAGAGGTCGTTCAGGCCAAGATTGCCGCCGCAGAGAATCAGAGCAACATGATGCTCGGGCCGAAAGTGCTGCTTCATTCGGACAGCGGCAGCCAGGGTGCACGACGCCGCCGGCTCGGTGAGGACCTTCGTGCGCTCCAGCAAGAGCGCGAGCGCATTCATGGCTTCTTTGTCGGAAACCACAGTGATGCTGGCTAGATGTTCTTTGGCAATGGCCAGTGTCGTTTCGGAAACCGCTGGCGCGCCGAGTGTCTTGGCAATCGATGTCGGACGAATCTCCACCGGCTGACCCGCATCAAGGGCGCGCGCCATTGCGTCGGCGCCTTCGGTCTCCACTCCCCAAAGCCGAATTTTTTTCTGTGATCGGATCGCGACGGCTGTGCCGCTCATCAATCCACCGCCTCCGATGCTGACGAATACGTCGGTCAGCTCAGGAACATCTTCGAGAATCTCGAGTCCAAGTGTTCCCTGGCCTGCCATGACCAACGGGTCGTCAAACGGATGCACAAACAGCATTCCTTCACGCTCGTAATCACGTGCTTTAGCGAATGCATGAGAAATATCGTCGAATTGAACGACCTCCGCGCCGTATCCACGAGTGGCATCAAGATAATTACGCGGAGTCGTGTGCAGCATGAGAATCACAGTGCGACATCCAAGCAATTTTCCTGCGTAGGCCACAGCCTGTGCGTGGTTCCCGCCGCTCACAGCCACCACGCCGTTGTTTCGCGCGGAATCGAGTTCAACCAGAATCTTATTGAAGGCGCCTCGAACCTTAAATGCGCCCGTAGTCTGAAAGACCTCGAGCTTGAGATAGACGCTCGCGCCAAGCACCTCGCTCAGCGTGCGACTGCGAACGGTCGCTGTTCGCTTAACATAAGAACGAATGCGTTCCTGAGCGGCGCGGATGTCGGCGAGGGAAATCATGATTCCTGTTTAGCTATTTACGAACGTGCGGGAGGCCAAAACCCGGTCGGAAGTTATGGACATTGACTATTTTGCGGGAGCGAAGATGAATTGTCGAACTCGGTTAAAATCCGCATGCGCAAGCTCTCACGTTCGCGCGTTTGCCCGCTGCTGCCGGCATTCTCGCCCTCATTGTGCCTTTTTTTGCACACGCATGGTGATACTGAACAAAGGAATTCCCCCAGATGCGCCATGCCGCCTCTTCGTCCGGGGGGCAAAGTCTCGCATAGCAACTTTCAAGATGACGCTGAATCCAGCAGCGCTGGTTGCGCTCTGGCCGGAAAGTTTTTAAAGTAGTACACAGAATTTCAATTCTTCGAATTTGCCGGCTTCAACGGCGAGTAGTCAGGCGCTCCTCAATCGAAGCCGGTCGCAAATTCTCACGATGATCCAAGTTCAGGACTTAACAAAAAAATATAGCCGCAATCTTGCCGTCGATCACATCTCCTTTGAAGTGCAAAAAGGAGAGATCGTCGGCTTTCTCGGTCCCAACGGCGCGGGCAAGACCACCACAATGCGCATGCTCACGTGCTTCCTGCCGCCGAGCCTTGGGACAGCCACCGTCGCCGGCTTCGACATCCTCGAGCAGCCGCTCGAAGTTAAGAAACGCGTCGGATACCTGCCGGAAACTCCGCCTCTGTATCTTGAAATGGAGACCGTGGAATATCTGCGGTTTGTCGGCAAGCTGAAAGGCCTCAGAGGGGAGGAACTTTCCAAGCGCGTTGACTACGCATGCGAGCGTTGCTCGATCGCGGACGTGCGTAACAAGCTTCTCGGCAAGCTCTCGAAGGGCTATCGGCAGCGCGTGGGACTGGGGCAGGCGATCATCCATAATCCCGACGTGCTGATCCTCGACGAGCCGACCGCAGGACTCGATCCCAAGCAGATCAACGAAACCCGCGATCTGATCCGCAGCTTGGCCGGTGATCACACCATCATTCTCAGCACGCACATCCTCCCCGAAGTGGAACAGACGTGCGAGAAGGTGATCATCATCAGCAAAGGCAAGCTGGTGGCGACCGACTCGGTCGAGAACTTGCAGGCGCGCGCTCGCGGAGCCGAATCGATGCTGGTGGAGATCGCCGGACGCAACGGCAATCTCGATTCTGCAACCGTTCGCTCGCGTCTGGAGCGAGTCTCCGGCGTCAGCCGTGTGTCGCTCAAGGACACTCGCGATAGCCGGCTGAGCTTGGAAGTCGAGAGCCAGAAGGGATTCGTTCGCGGCGACCTGGCGCGGGCTGTGGTCGAGTCGGGCTGGGATCTGAACGAACTGCGGCCTACGGCCGTAAGCCTGGAAGAGATCTTCCTGCAACTCACCGCACAAGAATCTGAAGCGGCCAAAGGCGTGGCCCAGGGGAAAACGGCATGAGAAACGTCTGGATCATTTTTCAGAAAGAACTGCGCAGCTACTTCGTATCGCCGATCGCGTGGCTGCTGCTCACGATGTTTGCCGTAATTTTTGGTTACTTCTTCTGGACCAGGTTAGGGATGTTCGTGTTTGCTGGGATGGAACAGCAGATGCGCGGCGAGATGTTTCCGATGAGCGTAAACGAATGGGTTATCAGCCCGCTCTTGAGCAACACCAGCGTGATTGGATTGTTCTTCATTCCGATCATCACTATGCGGCTTTTCGCGGAAGAAAAGCGCAACGGAACCATTGAGCTGCTCACGACTTCTCCAATTCGCGATGTTGACGTGATTCTTGGGAAATGGCTAGCGGCACTGACGCTGTACGCTTCTATGCTCTTCTTCACCGGATTAAGCTTCATCTTTCTGTTCCGATATGGGAATCCGGATTGGAAGCCGCTGCTCATTGGCTATCTCGGCCTGCTGCTGCAGGCGGGATGTCTTCTGGCCATTGGTACATTTATCTCGACTCTCACAAAGAATCAGATTATCGCCGGAGCAGCAACCTTCGCTATTTGCCTGATGTTCTGGGTTTTCGAGTGGACGAGTTACGAAACGGCAACGTGGGCCAAAGTGCTTTCATACATGTCAGTAACGGTGCACTTTGAGTCGTTTGCGCGAGGCGTGCTCGAGCTTAAAGATGCCGTCTACTACGCCACCCTCATCCTGATTGGTTTGTTCTTCACTGCGCGCTCGATGGAATCGCTGCGCTGGAGGTCGTAAGTGAACGCATCGCTTCTTAAAGCACGTCAAACCAAATATGTCGCTTATGCGACGGTTTACATTCTCGTCGTCATTGCCATCGTCGCGGTCGCCAACGTGCTTGCCGACCGCTACAACAAAACTTACGATGGCACAGCTAACAAGAGATATAGCCTGTCCGAGCAGACGGCGAAGATCGTCAAAGGTCTGAAGCAGGACGCAACCATCACCTACTTCGACCAGTCCACGCGCTTCCAGAGCGCCAAGGATCTGCTTGAGCAGTATCAGAACCTCTCGCCGAAGATTCACGTTGAGTACGTCGATCCAGACAAGAAGCCGGAGATCGCACGAGCTGACGCAATCAAGAACTACGGCACCGCTCTGGTCCAAATCGGGATAAAGAAGGAAGAGGCCAAGAGCATGACAGAGGAGGGCATTACCGGCGCCTTCATCCGCGATCTCAAGAGCAGCACGCGTACAGTATGCTTCGTGACTGGTAGCGGCGAGCACCAGATCGACAACAGCGATCGCTACGGCTACTCGCGCTTCAAAGATCTACTTGGCAAAGACGAGTACACCGCCAAATCGGTCAGCCTGCTTGAAAAGGCTGAAGTTCCAAACGACTGCACGGTGCTCGTGATTGGCGGCCCCAGCGGCGACTATCAGCAACCGGAAGTCGATGCGATCAAAAAGTACGTCGAGAACGGCGGACGCGCGCTGGTAATGCTCGATCCACCGCTGAAGGTTGGACGTTCTGAGATCGCCGAGAACGATGCGCTCACGAATGTTCTGCAGAGCTGGGGCATCACGGTAGATAAGGATCTCATTCTCGATCTGAATCCGATCGGGCAGCTCGCTGGGCTTGGTCCGCAGGTTGCCCTCGTCACCAGCTATGACTCACACCCAATCGTCAGCGAACTTAAGGGCAGTGCGACCGGGTTCCCGCTGTCACGATCGTTGACCATCAAGAACGGCGACAAGACGACCGTCGAGAAGCTCTTCAGCACTTCGGACACGAGTCTTGCGACAAACAACCTGAGCAGTCCGGAAGTAAAAACCAGCGATCCGAACAACAAGAAAGGTCCGCTGCTCATAGCCGCTGCCGGGACCTATAATACCGGCAAAGAGAATTCACAAGGACGATTCGTCGTGGTCGGCAGCTCGATGTGGGCCGGCAATTCATTTATCACATTCAACGGGAACAGCGATCTGGCACTGAATGCGATCAACTGGCTCGCGTCAGATGAGGATCTGATTTCGATTCGTCCGAAGGATCGGGAAGACCGCCGGATTACGATGACCACCGCCCAGCTTCACTGGGTGCGCAACACCAGCCAGTTCCTGATGCCGCTCGTCATGGTGATCGGTGGCGTGTTCGTCTGGTGGAGGAGAAGGTAGCCGCGCCGTTCGCTTCGCGGCTTCGAGGCTTCGCATTGGCCTTTGGTAGCGATGTACGAGCGACGGAGATTTCGGAATCATCCATTGCACTCCGAATCTCCACGAATTGTCATCCCTCGCGCAGCCGCAACGTGCGTGAGGAATTCCAAAATCTGTTGTCGCTGCGCGGGGGATCTGCTGTTTGGATCTTCGCAGTGCAACAGCAGATCCCCCGCTCCGCAAAAGCAAAGTTCCGTAGAGGGAAAGCTCAATGCGGCGGAGCGAGGGATGACAGTAGATTAGAGGGTCACGCTGATGGTGACTGTTAACGTCGAAACCAGGCGGATTTGAATTCGCGCTTATGAAGAACCCCGGACTACTCTTTGCAGCAGCAGTGCTCGCCGCCCTCGGCGGCGTGCTGTACTGGTCGAACCATCACAAGCCGGCCGACACCGTGCAGGCGGCGGTCGATACTCCGCCGAAGATCCTTTCGCTCAACGATTCGGACGTGAACCGCGTTGAGCTGAAAAAAAAAGACGGAGCCGACCTCGTTGTACAGAAGCAGGATGGCACATGGCAGATCACGTCACCCGACAAACTGCGCGCCGACGACTCTGCCGTTTCGGGCATGATTTCCAGCCTGTCATCGCTGAGCTCAGATCGACTCGTCGAAAATAACGCCGACAACGTTAGCCAGTTCGGACTCACGTCGCCTGCGCTTGAAGTCGATGTGAGCGCAAAGGACAATACGCATAAGCTGCTGATCGGGGATGACACTCCGACTGGAAGCGGCTCGTATGCCAAGCTCGAAAACGACCCGCGCGTCTTCACCATCGCGAGCTATACCAAGAGCAACATCGATAAAAGCGTCAACGACCTGCGGGACAAGCGTCTGCTGACGGCGGAACCCGACAAGGTCAGCCGAGTTAATCTGAACGCCAATGGCCAGCAACTCGAGTTCGGGCGCAACAAGGATCAGTGGCAGATTCTCAAACCAAAGCCACTACGCGCCGACAGCTTTGCCGTCGATGAACTCGTCCGCAAGCTGAGCGATGCAAAAATGGACCTCACGTCCGACGACCAAAAGAAAGCTGCTTCGGCGTTTGCATCGGGCAAGCCGGTCGCAACTGCGACGCTTACGACCGATTCGGGAGATCAACAGCTTCAGGTCCGCAAGAACAAGGACGACTACTACGCGAAATCGAGCCTCGTAGCTGGCGTGTACAAGGTGTCAACCGATGTAGGTGAGGGCCTCAACAAGAGGCTCGACGACTTCCGCAACAAGAAGCTCTTCGACTTCGGCTACACTGACCCGGATAAGATCGCAATTCGCAAAGACTCAAAACCCTACTTCCTCACGAAAGGTGGCGAGGATTGGTGGTCAGGCGATGGCAAGAAGCTCGATCTCTCCACCGCCGAATCCGTCCTCGACAAACTCCGCGATCTCCAGGCAATCAAGTTTGCCGATTCCGGATTTGGAAATCCCATTCTGGAAGCTGATGTCATCTCCAACAACGGCAAGCGATCGGAGAAGGTGCAGATTGCCAAATCGGGCGATCGCTATGTCGCTAAGCGCGAAAATGACCTAACCTTATATGTGCTCGACTCGAAAGCTGTCGAGGATCTGCAGAACGCTGTGAATAGTCTGAAGCCTGCAGAAGCGGCGGTAAGCAAGAAGTAAGAGGTTGCGGAGATACTTCTAAATCCGAACTCGTCCCCGTCTGTAAATATAGTGGAGCTGCTTTATTCCCATTCCGGGACTTGTTACTTCCGCGCGTTACCACGGCACGAACGTGCATGTCCTTGGTAACTAAGTAGTTTTCCTCCACTCCTCTCCAGTGTTTCTGGATTGACAATAAATGTCACCTCGAACATTCTGCATTTGCTGAACGTGTCTAGAAGCGAAGTTCGTCTGCCGCGCGGCGGAATTCTGTGATCTGCCGAATTTACCCACTGTTTTGGGTCAAGTGAATCAGCAAGAGTTACGGCCGGATGATTCCGGCGATTGGAACACTCAGGTATGTCGCAAAGGCTCGGTGATCTTTTAGTTCGCGAAAAGATTATCACGCAGGACCAGCTCTCCCAGGCGCTGAAGAAGCAGAAGCAGGGCGGAGGACGGCTTGGTTCGGTCTTGGTATCGCTTGGTTTTCTCACTGACGAGGAAGTCACCAATTTTCTTAGCCGCCAATATGGCGTTCCTGCAATCAACCTTCAGTTCTTCGAAATCGATCCCAACGTAGTCAAACTCATTCCGCAGGAAACCGCGCGCAAGCATCAGATTCTTCCGCTCAGCCGCGTTGGCGCTTCGCTGACGATCGCCATGGTCGATCCTACGAACGTGTTTGCCATGGACGATATCAAGTTCATGACCGGCTTCAACATCGAGCCGGTAGTCGCGTCGGAGAGCGCGATCATGGATCGCATTGAGCGAGCCTACGCTGAGCCGGATCCGTCGGAAAATCTCGACGACATCATGGCTTCTATGGGCGAAGAAGCCGACGTCGAACTGCAGGCCGACGCCGAAGAGCTGAATGCGTCGGATCTCGAGAAGAGCGCGGAAGAAGCTCCGATCGTCAAGCTGGTGAACCTGATCCTGACCGACGCAGTAAAGCGCGGCGCCAGCGACATTCATATCGAGCCGTACGAGAAGGAGTACCGCGTCCGCTTCCGCATCGACGGTGTGCTGCAGAACATCATGCAGCCTCCGCTGAAGCTGAAGGATGCGATCACATCGCGTATCAAGATCATGTCGAAGCTGGACATCAGCGAAAAGCGTCTGCCGCAGGACGGACGCATCATGCTGAAGATGCAGCTCAACGGTCGCAAGAAGCAGCTTGACTACCGCGTGAATTGCCTACCGACTCTGTGGGGCGAGAAGATCGTTCTGCGACTACTCGACAAAGAAAACCTTCGTCTCGACATGACCAAACTGGGATTCGAGCCGGAGTCGCTGGAGAAATTTCAGCGCGCAGTGCTGAAGCCCTACGGTATGGTGCTCGTCACTGGCCCTACCGGTTCAGGTAAAACGAACACGTTGTACTCAGCGATCTCGCTGCTGAACAAGCCCGATACGAACATCATGACCGCAGAAGATCCAGTCGAGTTCCAGCTCGCCGGCGTCAACCAGGTGCAGATGAAAGAGGCGATCGGTCTGAACTTCGCAGCGGCGCTGCGCGCCTTCCTGCGCCAAGATCCCAACACCATTCTGGTCGGCGAGATTCGTGACTTCGAGACTGCGGAAATTGCGATTAAGGCCGCTCTCACCGGACACCTCGTCCTTTCCACGCTGCACACCAACGGCGCCCCGGAAACCATTAGCCGGTTGATGAACATGGGAATCGAGCCCTTCCTGGTCGCGACTGCGGTTCACCTGATCGTCGCGCAGCGACTAATACGACGAATCTGTTCCAACTGCACCGAGCATGTGGAAATGAATCCCCAAGCCCTGCTCGACGCCGGCTTTACTCCTGAAGAATCCAAAACGGTAAAAGTGTCCAAGGGAAAAGGCTGCGGCACGTGCAACAACACTGGCTATAAGGGCCGCTGCGGTTTATACGAAGTGATGGAAATTGACGATGAAATTCGCGAGCTGATTCTCGTGGGAGCTTCAGCAGTCGAACTCAAGAAAAAGGCGATTGAGCGAGGAATGATCACGCTTCGCCGCAGCGGATTGAGAAAAGTCATGGATGGTGTGACCACGCTCGAAGAGGTCGCGCGTGAGACGGTGCACTAATTGCCCTTCCCAAGCTTGAGAGATTTGATCGCGCATGGATGATTGCAACCGAATCGAGGAACAATGAACGTTACATTAAGTGATTTGCTGAAAAAGATGCTGGAGCTGGGCGGGAGCGACCTGCACATCTCCACCAACTCCCCGCCGCAAGTGCGAGTGCACGGCCATTTGCAGCCGCTGGATCTTCCGCTTCTGACCCCTTCCGAGACGAAGCAGCTTGCGTACAGCGTGCTCACAGACGCGCAGAAGCACCGGTTTGAAGAGCATCTTGAGCTCGATTTTTCGTTCGGATTGAAAGGACTGGCTCGTTTCCGCGGAAATCTGTTTAATCAGCGCGGAGCCACCGGCGCGGTCTTCCGCGTAATTCCATTTGAGATTCGATCATTCCAGCAATTGAACCTCCCGCCGGTGGTCGCAAAGCTGTGTGATAAGCCGCGCGGATTGATTCTCGTGACGGGTCCTACGGGCTCGGGAAAATCGACGACGTTGGCGGCAATGATCGACAAGATCAACACCGAGCGCCACGATCACATCATCACCATTGAGGATCCGATTGAATTCGTCCATCAGAACAAGAACTGCCTGGTGAACCAACGCGAGGTGCACTCGGACACCAAGTCGTTCAGCGACGCTCTCCGCGCGGCACTTCGTGAAGACCCGGACGTAGTGCTGATCGGCGAAATGCGTGACCTGGAAACCATTGAATCTGCGCTACGTATCGCTGAAACAGGTCACCTCACTTTCGGCACCTTGCACACCAACTCAGCTGCCTCCACGATTAACCGTGTGATCGATGTCTTCCCATCGCATCAACAGTCTCAGATCCGCGCCCAGCTCTCTCTGGTTCTCGAAGGCGTGCTCTGCCAATCCCTGCTTCCGAAAATCGGCGGTCAAGGACGCGCATGTGCCATGGAGATCCTCGTACCTAACGCGGCCGTGCGCAATCTGATCCGCGAGGACAAGATCCATCAGATTTACTCGGCGATGCAGTCTGGACAGGACAAGTATGGAATGCAAACCTTCAACCAGTCGCTGGCAAGCCTGTACTTCAGCAAGCAGATCTCGCTGGAAACTGCGCTGATCCGCTCGTCTATGCCGGACGAGCTGCAGGAGATGATTAACCGCGGCCAGGCTGCGGCGGCCAAGGCAATGCCCGCAGGGGGAAAGAAATAAACGCTGCGCAGTAAGTTGCGGCTCACGCCGCAGGGGAGAGAACGATGCCTATTTATAAGTTTTCAGGAGTCGACTCCGGCGGCTCAAAAGTAGCCGGAGAACGAGAGGCCGTCAACAAACAGCTTCTGCAAGCGGCGTTGCGCAAGGAACGCATCGCTAATGTCGTCATTAAAGAAAAAGGCAAAGAGTTCAACCTGCCAACGCTCGGCTCGGGCAAGGTTCCGACGAAAGACATCGCGATCTTCTTTCGTCAGTTCTCAGTCATGATTGATGCCGGCCTGCCGCTCGTCCAGTGTCTTGAGATCCTGGCTGCAAATCAGGAGAACCCAGCGTTTCAGAAATGCCTCACGGGTGTTCGAGTCACGGTAGAAGGCGGTGCGACATTAGCCAATGCCATGCGCCAGTATCCCAAAGTTTTTGACGACCTCACGACCAATATGGTGGAGGCCGGCGAAACTGGCGGTATTCTCGACCTCATTCTTCAGCGCCTTGCCGCCTATGTCGAAAAGGCTGTGAAGTTGAAATCCGCAGTCAAATCGGCATTGATTTATCCCGTATCAGTCATCAGCATTGCTGTGCTGGTTGTTGGTGCGCTGCTCAAATTCGTCGTTCCCATTTTTGAAAAGTTATTTGCCGGTCTCGGCGTCGATCTCCCACTGCCCACGCGAATGGTCATCGGGCTCAGCCAATTTGTGCAGAACTTCTGGTGGGTAGCGGTCGTCGGGCTCGTCGCTGCGGTATTCGCGATCAAGCAGATCCGAAAAGATGCCAAAGGCAGGTACATGACCGACAACATCCTGCTCAAAATGCCGGTTGTCGGTGTCCTCCTGCGAAAGATTGCGGTTGCACGTTTTACGCGAACATTGGGAACGCTGATCACGTCCGGTGTTCCGATCCTGGAAGGTCTTTCGATAACCGCTCGCACCTCCGGCAATGCCGTTTTGGAAGAGGCTTTGATGAAAGTCCGCAAAGCCATTGAAGAAGGCCGCACGATCGTTGACCCACTGAAGGAGTGCGGCGTGTTCCCCAACATGGTTACGCAGATGATCGGAGTCGGCGAAGCGACTGGCGCGATGGATAACATGCTGCAAAAGATCGCCGACTTTTATGAGGACGAAGTTGATGCAGCGACGAAAGACCTGCTTACGCTGCTGGAGCCGATCATGATCGCCTTCCTCGGCGTTTGCGTAGGCGGCATCGTTATTTCGTTGTACATGCCGCTGTTTGCGATGATCGCCAAGCTTTCGGGATAACGACCTGAATGTGCTCCATGGCTGTGCAAAGAAGGAGCAGCAGTGATGCTGCTCCTTCGTCGTCCTTGACAACTTTCAGTCCTTCCCATTTTGGGAACAGGCAGAGTGAATGGAATGTCCCGTCCTTTTGACGAACGATCCTGGCTAAGTTGGCTGGTGAAGGTGCGAATTATCATCATCACCTTCCTTCTTGTGATCGGCCTCGGCGTCATTCGGCTCACTCACACCAATATTCCCGAACGCTCTTTCATCGCTGCGATCTCCCTCTGGTATTGCGTCGCCATCCTATTCCTTGCATTTGATTCGTTTGGAAAAGAGTTCAGGCTGCTGGGACGCATTCAAGTGCTCAGCGATCTGGGACTCACTGCAGTCTTCATTTACATCACCGGCGGCATCGACACCTCGTTCAATTTTCTTTTTCCGCTGGTCATCATCGTGGCGAGTACTCTGCTGCCGCGATGGTGGGCATACCTTACCGCGGCGCTTTCATTCATTGCATTCGGAGCAATTCTCGACCTTACCTACTACCAGCTGATTCCCTCGTTCTCAGTTTCGAATCCCGATTTGAAATCGGTGCAGTTTGTTGTCGGCATCAACTTCTTTGCTTACATGGCAATCGCCTACTTGGCGAGCAGCCTGAGCACCAAGCTGCGTCAGGCTGGAGTCGAGCTGCACGTCAAGAACGACGAACTGCAGGATCTCCAGGCAATGCAGGAAAACATCCTGCATTCCATGCGCGGTGGACTCATCACGACCGACCTGGATGGAAAAATCACACTGATCAACCAACCTGGATTGAACTTCCTGAAACGGAAGTACGCCGATGTCCTCGGCACGAGCGTTTCATCGTTGTTCCTCGATCCACTTCCGCCCGCGGATTCCTATCCGGTTCAGGACGAGCTACGCGCCAGCACACCCGAAGGCGAGAAGGTTTTTGGCTTAACAATTACGCCGCTGACAATGCACGATGGCGTAGTGATTGGCTTCGTTTACACCTTTGCCGATCTCACCGAAGTCCGCAGACTGGAAAACGAAATTCGTCAAAGAGAACGTCTGGCCGCGATCGGGCGGCTTGCATCCGGTATTGCTCACGAAATCCGCAATCCCTTGTCTTCGATCGCAGGTTCGGTCCAGATGCTGTCCAAAATGGCGACTCTCAACGAGGAACAGCAAGTGCTGGTCGATATAGTGCGACGGGAGTCGGAACGTCTCAACAGCATCATCTCCGATTTCCTCATGTATTCCCGCGAGAAGAGCTACAAATTGGTCCAACATGATCTCCTGCTCTTAATTGAAGAGACACTCCGTTTGATCGAGAACCGGCCGGCGCGTGGAACTGCCGCATACCGCGTCGTAAGGAGCTTCGAGAGCCGCGAAGCGTTAGCGCTGGTCGATTCCGATCGGTTGAAGCAAGTCTTCTGGAACCTGTGCGACAACGCGTTTCGCGCCATGCCCGAAGGCGGCACGCTGAAGGTGACTCTACGGGCACGAGGCAGCAACTGGGTTCTCTCCTTTAAAGACAGCGGAGTAGGCATCCGTCCCGAGCAGGCGGAAAAAATATTTGAACCCTTTCAGTCGAGCTTCGAAGGCGGTACCGGGTTGGGACTCGCGTTGGTCTACCAGATTGTGCAGGCACATAAAGGACGCGTATACGCGCTGCCTGGAGCCAAAGAAGGGGCGGAAATCGTCGTTGAGCTTCCGCAGGCACAGGCAGCTCCGCGAGCAATGAGCATCGCCGAAAAAAGAGTACTTGCTGCAGTAGCTGCGGCGGAGAGAGTGCATGGCTAACGTTTTAGTGTGCGACGACGAGCGCTCCATCCGCGAGCTCCTCGATATCGCTCTGCGCAAAGAAGGACACAAAGTCGAAATCGCCAATTCCGGCGAGTTGGCCGTAAAGAAGATCGAATCGGCCCGATATGACGTGATCGTCACTGACATCAAGATGCCGGGCATGAACGGCATCGACGTACTGAAACACGCACATCGCGTTTCGCCCCAGTCTGCCGTCGTGTTGATCACGGCCGTGGGTGATTTCGATTCGGCAGTTCAAGCCGTCAAATCAGGCGCGTTTGACTACATCCAAAAGACACCAAATGGACTCGTTGATGAGGTGCGGGTGTCTATTGGACGCGCGGCTGAGGTGTTGGAGCTCAAGCGACAGAATCAGGCGTTTCGCCGCGATGCCGCCAGCCGCAATTCGCTCGACAACATCATCGGATGCAGCGCCGCGATCAATCAACTCAAAGAGACAATCAGAACGGTTGCTTCCACCGGCAGTACCATTCTGGTCCACGGCGAGAGCGGTACCGGAAAGGAACTCGTTGCGCGCGCGGTCCATACATGCTCTCAACGCGACGGTCAGCCTTTTGTTTCCGTCAACTGCGGAGCTTTTCCCGAAACGCTCTTGGAAAGCGAACTCTTCGGCTATGTAAAAGGCGCGTTTACCGGCGCAAATCAGAATAAGCAGGGCTTGTTCGAAGTTGCCGATGCCGGCACGATCTTCCTCGATGAAATCGGCGAGATGAGCCTTGCCATGCAAGTGAAGCTGCTGCGGGTCCTGCAAGAGCGCACGATTCGTCCAGTGGGCGGAACATCCGAAATTCCGGTGGACGTGCGCGTGATCGCAGCCACCAATCGCGATCTTCAGCACATGGTCGAAGAAAAGACGTTCCGCGAAGATCTCTATTACCGCATCAGCGTCATCCCAATCGAAGTGCCTCCGCTTCGCGCGCGGCAGGAGGATATTCCGCTGCTCGCCAACAGCTTCCTAAAGCGATATGCGCCTGCTGCAGGAAAGAACATTGTTCGCATCTCTCCAGACTCCCTGGAAGCCCTCTCGGACTACGATTGGCCGGGCAACGTTCGTCAACTGGAGAATGCAATCGAACGGGCCGTCGCCATGGAAAGCACAGACGTTCTGAACGTGAGCGTCCCCGGAGAAAAATCGAAAGCTCGTGCAGCGGCTGACAGCGGAGCACCGCCATCTGTCGATTCCATTTCGGTACCAACCGATGGTCTCGACATGGAAGCTTATGTCGCTGACATGGAGCGGGCGATCCTCGTTTCTGCGCTGCAACAATGCGGAGGAGTACAAACACGAGCCGCCGAATTACTTAAGATCTCCTATCGCTCTTTCCGTCACCTGGCTAAGAAATACAACATCTGAGTCGCGCATTGAAAAGCACGAGAACTCGTTGTAACAATTAGCTCAACTCGATCACCTGATGATCCCTACACTCCGGCTTGTAGGCTTCGATGAGCTGATCGATGAGACCCTCACCGTGTTTAGCGACAAAGTAAATGCCGGCGATCTTGCGCTCCTGTAGCTCCCGTTCCGGGAAAAGCATCGTACTGAGCAGACCGGCATGGCGGTCGAGGACCTGTTCCCGCTGAAGGTGCGCGCGGGCTGCGCGTGATTCGAGTTGATCAAGTTGATACCGCATCTTCTGGCCCGCAACTTCTCCGGCAGAAGCTATCGTTGGATCAAGTTTTTGCAGAGCCTGCAGCAAGGGCGTGAGCAGGCGATCGAGCTGCTCGCGGCTGCGATCGAAATCGTCCTTGATGTCGGCTGGAATGGTGCGGCGCGACAGCATGGAAATAAACTCGTCCTTCGGATGCAGCACATCGCGAAGTCGCAGCCCGTACTTGCGCATCCAGCTTGCGAGGCGCGCTTCCACCAGCGTGGTCGAGAATCGCGGCCAAACCGGGGTTGTCCGATCGAGCAGGTGCTCATACACGACCTGCACCTGGGCGAAATACGCGGTCTCCGCAGGACCCGCGATGTACGTGGCCGTTGGCAACAGGTAATCCTGAAGAACAGGGCGCAGCAGTACGTTCGGCGTGAACAATTCAGGATTTTGCTCGATGCGGCCGCGCAGATCGTCGGCGGACCAATGCTCTCCGTTGAAGCCGAAGCCGCCGTTTTTCTTGTGGATCGGAACACGCGCACCATCCTTGAGAAAAAACAGCAGCGTGGAGGAAGACGTCACTTTTACCTGTGCGTCGTGCCCCGCGGCTTCGATTTCCTTCGTTCGCTCCAGCAGCGCGGAGACAAGCGCCTCGGTTTCGCTAGCTGCTTTCTGCAGCAGTGGTGAGGCGATCTGATGTACCTCGCCGTCCGACGGATCGAGAAGAATGAGGCCGTGGCGCGAAAAGAGTCGCTCCATCACTTTCGCGAACGCTGAGGAGAATGTTTGTCCGGGTGCGTAGGCGTCCGCCAGGAAGCTGGCTGCCTCCGATTCCCCGGTTATCGCTTTTAGCTGCTCAAGGGCTGAGTGAAGATCGGCATCAAGCTCGACCGCGCCAACCGGAGCGAATGGCACGCTATGCGAGGCAGTTTCAAGTCTCAGCAACGCGCCCTGCGGGTCGGGAATGACTGCGTGGTTTACTTCGGCAAGATCGTGATCCTCTGAAGCGAGCCAAAAGATGGGAACTGCGTTGACACCACGCCCGTTAAGTTCCCGCGCGAGACGAATGATGGTTACAGCCTTATAGATGGTGTATGCAGGTCCCAGAAACAGCCCGACCTGCTGCCCGCTGACAACGGCGCAGGCGCCATTGCGAAGCTTTTCAATGCTGTCGAGCGCGGCAGAATCTGCCTTCCAGGCTTGGTTCTGCCTCTTCAGTACATCGGCGATCTTTCGCCGACGGTCTCCAGGCATTTCGACCATCTTCGCCCGATCAGCTAACTCGTCGATTGAAAAAGTGGAAGTGGGATAGAAAGGGCGAAGCTGCGGATTGCCGGAGAGAAAGTCCAGGAAGAGCCGGGAGACGCCGGGTACATCACGAAATGGGAGACACTGAGTGTCCAATCAAGCCCTCGCGAATAACGTGACCACAGTCAGCTTTTGATTTCAGCTACCACTGGAAAGATGCAGAAATGCTCAGGATTATCCAGCAGCTACCGCCGGTTCCGTCGCGTGTCTTTGGATCTCGTGCCACGCCGCTCCTACATTTTCCTGATCCGTATAGCTCTGCCCGATACAGAACCGCAGCACGAACTTGCCATTCAACTTCGTATGGGAGAGAAAGAGACGACCGGAGGCATTCAGCTTGTGCAGCAGAGCCTCGTTGGCCGAATCCGGTCCTTTCAAACGGAAACAGACCAGGTTGAGCGAGACCGGTGCGACAATTTCAAATCGGGAATCCGAGCGCAGCCAGGAGGCTAACTCGTTCGTAAGCTGCACGTGGCGGCGCACCATCGCGCGCAAGCCTTCAAGGCCGTAGGAGCGAATTACACACCACAACTTCAACGCACGAAATCGGCGGCCCAGAGGAATGTGCCAGTCGCGATAGTCGACCACGGTTCCGCTGGCCGAAGCTGTGTTGCGCAAGTACTCAGGAGTGATCGTGAGCGCATCTGTGAGTTCGTTCCGGTCGCGCACATAGAAGCACGTGCAATCGAAGTTCGTGAGCATCCATTTATGGCAATCGAAGCAGTAGCTGTCCGCGTACTCGAGCCCCTTGTGAATGTAGCGCAGCTCATCGCACAATGCGGCTGTGCCGGCCATGGCAGCATCCACGTGCAGCCAGATACCATGTTCGCGACAGATAGCCCCGATTTCCGAAAGCGGATCGATGGACATGGTGGACGTAGTGCCAACGGTCGCGCCTACGAAGCATGGAATGCGCCCTTCGCGCTTGTCCTGCTCGACCGCTCGCGCCAGGTGGGAAGCTTTCATGCGAAATTGATCATCGACCTCAATGAGGCGTAGATTCCTCCTGCCTATACCCGCAACTTTGACCGCTTTCTCGATCGAAGAATGCGCCTGACTTGATGTATATGCCCTGAGCCGCTGATCGCAACCCTCTTCGTTCGATCTAAATTGTGTGGCGCGCTCACGCCCAGCCAGAACCGCACAAAGATTGGCGCTCGACGCCGAATCCTGAATCACGCCTCCGCCGCTTTGCGTCGATAGAAAGTGCTCAGGCAAAGCGAGCATTTCGACCAGCCAATCGAGCACTCGCATCTCTAGCTCAGTGCATGCAGGACTAGTGGTCCACAACATCCCTTGGACCCCAAGGCCGGAAGAGAGCAGATCACCGGCTACGGAGGCTGGCGAGCTGTTTGCTGGGAAGTACGCAAAATAGTTCGGCGACTGCCAGTGGGTAATGCCGGGGAGGATGCTGGAGTCCAGATCGTTCAGTATGGCGTCGAAGGACTCCGGCTGCTGCGGCGCATGTTGGGGAAGCGACCTCAAAATATCGCCGGGCTTGGCCTGTGAAAGTACTGGCAATTCCGGCGCATGCTCCAGATATTGGGCTACCCAATCTAGAGCCGCCTGTCCATCGCGTCGAAGCAGTTCAGCAGCAGCCTTGGATCGGCGATTACTAAGAGGCATTTATCTATCTTCCCAGAAAAAGCGATTTCAGTACTCGCACGGATTTGTCTTCCTCATCTACTTTGTTCACTACCGCAGGGGCATCATCTGCCCTCCCTGAAGTGAACCCTTGGAGTGAGACACGGAATTAAGGGGGTAAGGGCCGTTCAATGCAAACCTATTGCTCGGCTGGTTGTTGATAGTCCACTCTGCGCATAGCTGAGCGGAGGATAGGGCTCTGCGGGGACGCAACCCGAG
>DASTZZ010000086.1 GCA_035764005.1 Terriglobales bacterium | reverse complement strand
GCTTTGCATGCCGGCAGCTCGACATCCGTTCCACTGCCTGGCGCTTCTCTTCTACCGTCCAACGTCGATATCGCCTCATCTACTCTCCATTCGCTGTAGATAGGGATTTTCTCTCCTGTCTCACTTTTGGGGGTCACTCCATTATTTCGCTGTTAGCAGCGAATTTTGGTTCTGGAAGACTGGGGACAAAATCAACGATAGAGGCTCAAATACCAGTCGGTAATCGGGTTCCCGATGAAGGTGGATACGATGGCCATACCGCCGAGAAAGACGCCGAACGGAACTTCGTAGTAGCGAAGCATCAGGCGGGCCGATGCCCACGAGCGCGCCCAAACTTGGGAGGTCTGATGACGGCGTCGGCGGGCGATGCGCTTGCGCCAGACGGCGAGGGTAGCGATCACGCCGAAGATGCTGCCCAGCAGCGCGCCGGTAAAGATCGTGAACAACGCCAGTTTGGCTCCGAGAAATGCGCCCACCATCGCCATGAGCTTTACGTCGCCGAATCCCATGCCTTCGATGTGCCGGACGCGGAAGTAGATCTCGCCGACTCCATAAATAAAGAGAGCGCCGACGGCGGCTCCGATGAGGGCTTCGACGAGCGAAATTGCTCCGAGCGGCCAGTTGAGCGCGAGCAGGCGGCGCGTCAGAGCGTGCGGTAGACCACCGACGGGAATAAAGATGCTGAAGATGAGCCCGGCGATGAAGCCGGGCAGCGTGAGAACGTCGGGAAGAAGATGGTGCTCGAAGTCGATGAAGATGAGTCCAAGCAGCAGAAAGAAGAAGAGGCAAAATTTGAATAAACTCAGCACCGCGAGTTCGGTGGTCAAAGGCGCCGCGTAATAGTAGGCCGCAACGAAAAGAAATCCGCAGAGGAGTTCGACGATCGCATATCGCGGGCTAATCGGCGTGCGGCAGTTGCGGCAGCGTCCGCGCAGGATAATCCAACTGAAGACCGGAATGTTATCGTAAGCGCGGATCGCGGCCCCGCAGCTTGGACACGCCGAGCGCGGCTTCACGACCGAAAGCTCACGCGGAACGCGATAAATGACTACGTTCAGAAAGCTGCCGAATACGAGTCCGAAGAGAAAGGTAAAGACAGAGAGAAAGCCGCTGGGAAGAATGTCGGTCACCTAGATTGGGACTGGCGCGATTATAGCTCCTGCGCGATGTGCGCCATCGCGCGTCTGATTACCTTCGAGTCACCTGACCTCGGATTTTCTGCAACGCAGTGGCGCTTCCGATCGTAGAACGATGATCATCGAATAGCACCGATGCTAGAATTCGAACAACCATCATCCCTGAAGCTCTAGTGTCAAAAACGTCCATACCATTGCGCTTTGTTTTTGGCGCCTTCATTGTTTTTCTTTTCTGCAGTTTGCCTCCGGTCTTAAGAGCGGCTAGCAATCCAAGGACGGCGGCGGTTCGTGTCGGGAAAGGCTGTCCGACCGAGACTGAAGGCGGCGTGCTTCTCGAACCGGCTTCTCGCAGAAGTAAGAACGGGATACTCAAACTGTCTTTGTTCGCGCGCAGTTCGACTGACGCGCTCGGGCATGTGCATTACTGCTATGTCGACGAACTAGGAAATTTAGATCCTACGCTTCGCGCTGCCCCGGGGGACACGCTGATTGTCTGGCTGAAGAATGAGATTTCATTGTCTGCTTCAGCCGCAAAGAGGTACAAGGCGGAACAGCGGAAGAATCGCAATCCATGTAGCGGCGGGATCATGAGCGAGTTCGCCACTAATCTTCACTTTCACGGACTCGCGCTCCCGCCGATCTGCCATGAGGATGAAACAATCAAAACGCTGATCGAACCTGGCGATCCGCCATTTGAGTACCGCGTAAAAATACCTTCCAGCCAGCCGCCCGGACTCTACTGGTATCACCCTCACGTGCATGGCTTCAGCGAAGAGCAGCTTCTCGGAGGAGCGTCGGGCGCAATAGTAGTTGAGGGAATCGAGAAGGCAGTTCCGCGGGTGACGGGACTGCCGGAGCGCGTCTTTGTTATTCGAGACGAACTCATGCCTGATCCCACGCCATCGGAAACACCGAATCCGAATCGGCCGACTAAGCAGCTTTCTATTAATCATGTTGTGGTGCCATATCCGAAGTACCCGACCCCTCAAATCGAAATGAAACCACTGGAGCACCAGTTCTGGAGAGTGCTGAACGCCTCCGCGGATACATATCTAGATTTGAAGATGGAGTACGCCGGCAAGCGACAGAGTTTCGAGATGGTTGCGCTCGATGGAGTGCCCTTGCATTATGGCGATCCCGGCGCTCAGACTTACGCGCCTCAACAGCTCGATATCTTTCTACCACCGGCCACCCGTGCAGAATTCGTCGTGAAAGCACCCCCGGCGGGCGTATCGGGGATAATGCAGACGAGCTTCGTATTTCGCGGAGCGCTCGATGATGATCGGCCAGTCCTCCCGACAGGAAACCAGCCTCCGGCACTGAGAATGGGACAAGACGACGTCGATCCAGCTCGGCCGCTTTTGTCCATTGTCTCTGCGGTAAATGCCGCCACGCCTCCCGGAATGTTGCGGCTGGGTACAGATCTACAGCACCCGGCCAAGTCGCTTTCCGCCATTCGGCCAGTTCGCAAACGGCTTCTGTATTTTTCGGAAGAGCTGGTGGATCCGCGTGATCCGAAGAGCGCGACTCGTTTCTTTATCACCGAAGAAGGTCACACTCCTATGGTGTTCGACCCCGTGAAAATGGAGCCGTCCATCTCCGTTCGTCAGGGCGATGTTGAAGACTGGACCGTCGAAAATCGCTCGCGCGAAGTACATACGTTTCATATACATCAGATTCACTTCCTGGTAGTCGGAAGTAGGGGTGCAGGGTGGGAGGAACCTACTCTACGAGATACGGTAAATATTCCAGCCTGGAGCGGCTTTGGAGAGTATCCCCGACTCGTTTTGCGGATGGATTTCCGGGGCCCTGACGTAACCGGGATAATTCCCTTTCACTGTCATATCGCTCAGCATCTCGATGGTGGGATGATGGCGGTTGTTCGCGTCGAACCGGCTTTGAGTCACTAGCGGCTACAGTGTGCGCAATCTCCTGCAGCTAAATTACAAGGCGACTGCTCAGATCGCGCGTGGAAGCCGCATCGCGATCCCTTCATTCGAAGCTCTTCCCTGCGGCAGAGAACACCATCTCTTGAATCTTCCAATCGGAATCACTTCGTTTAACCACGATCAGATATTTTCCTTCGGCCTGGCCATCATGCTGTGACTGGTGTCTAGTTGACTGCTTCGTTTCTTCTCTCTCCACACTGGATTTTGTGAAGACCCCAAAGTCAACTTGTAATTCAGGGGACAACTCGAACCCGATCGATGTAAGCGTAAGGTGAGCTCCGTTCACCAACTGACGCTGCAGGAATTCGCGAATCGATTGGCGACCAGTCACGAGACTTCCGTCAGGCAAGATAATCACGGCTGATTCGCCATATAAGCTCGCTAACCGGTTTACATCTGCGGCATTCCAGGAAGTCACAAGCGACGCAAGAAGGTCGGAGGCAGGCGTGTGCATCTGGTGTCCCATTCCCATACCGGGCATGGGCATAGCATGCTTGCGAGGTTTTGTCTCCTGCTGCGCTTGCATCGCACATGCGGCTATAAAGAGAGGTCCGTACACGAGCAAGAGGACGATGGTCTTAACGATCGGAGCTTTCACGTGTTCAATCTACCAGATGATCCACCAGAACTATCGCGCCGCCGTTTTGGCTGACGATGAGGCATACGCGCTCAAAACTTCATTCAGTGAATCTTCCCAATTTGGCATAGAGATACCGAAGGAGGTTGTTAGCTTTTCACAGCTCAGAACGGAGTTGAGCGGTCGGCGGGCTGGAGTTGGGTATTCGGAACTCTTAATAGGAAGAAGTCGAGGCAGAGGAATCCCGAACGCCTTCGACGCGCGCTCCAGAATCGCTTTTGCGAAGCCGAACCAGGATGTCGAACCGCTGTCAGTCATGTGATATATTCCGCTGCCATCGCACCATCCTCCCCCGCAGTATTCGCTGATGATCGCGGCGGTAGCGCGTGCGAGAGAATGAGTTGACGTCGGTGCGCCTCTCTGGTCGTTAACAATACGAAGTTCATCTCGCTGCTTTGCAAGACGGAGCATGGTAAGCAGGAAATTCGATCCGCGTTCGCTGTATACCCAGCTCGTGCGAAAGATTAAGAACCTGCAACCGCTCTTCTGAATGGCAGCTTCGCCTTGTGCTTTGGTGTTCCCGTACACGTTGAGAGGGTTCACGGGATCGCTTTCGACGTATGCGGAAGGCTTGCTGCCATCGAAAACATAGTCGGTGGAGTAGTGAATTAGAAGTGCATCCGTGTCACGTGCAGCTTCCGCCAACGCAGCGGGAGCCGTGGCATTTACCGCGGCTGCTAAGTCGCGTTCACTTTCTGCCTTATCAACGGCAGTGTATGCGGCCGCATTCACAATGATCGACGACCGGCTGTCGCGCACAAATTCGCCAAGCCTGCTCGAGTTGGTGAAATCCACCATTGCGCGATCAGCGGCGATGACTTTTCCGACTTTTGCGAGCACAGGACCGAGCGTTGTGCCAAGCTGGCCAGCGCTTCCGAGCAACAGAATCGGCCCTGCGGTGTTCGTTGTCATGGAGATCATCGAGCTTCAGTCAAAAAGTTCTGCGCGATCAAGTGTCAGGCCACGGCCGTCTTTATCAGAGAGAACCGGCTCAGCGGTACCAGGCCATGAAATTGCCAGCTGCGGATCATTCCAAAGTAGAGTTCGTTCATGTTCCGGCGCATAGAAATCCGTGGTCTTGTAGAGAACCTCAGCAGAATGGGAGAGAACTAAGAATCCGTGAGCGAAGCCGGCAGGAATCCAAAGCATCTTGCGATTATCCGCGGAGAGCGTGACGTGGACTGATTTTCCAAACGTCGGCGAAGATTTTCGAATATCGACCGCAACGTCGAAAATCTCGCCGCGAATCGCGCGCACCAATTTGCCCTGTGGCTGGCGAATCTGGTAATGCAGGCCACGCAGCACGTTCTTCTTCGAAGAGGACTGATTGTCCTGTACGAACTCAGAGTCTATTCCCGCGCTCGCCCAGGTGCGTCGATTGAACGCCTCGAAGAAGAAGCCGCGCGAATCTTCAAAGACTCGCGGTTCCAAAATGAGAACTTCCGGAAGAGCCGTTGGGGTGATCTTCATCGTGCAGGGGCAGCTACGGCGGATTCCGAGCGGGATTCTTCCAGAACCTGGTGCAGGTACGCTCCGTACTGCCGATTCTGGCAGTCCGTCGCTAGCCTCTCGAGGTGAGCGGCATCGATGAATCCAGAGCGAAATGCCACTTCTTCGGGACAGGCAACTTTCAATCCTTGCCGCTTTTCAATGGTCTGAATAAACAATGATGCATCCACGAGAGAGTCGTGAGTGCCTGTATCCAGCCACGCAATTCCACGGCCCATGATTTCAGCACGAAGTTCTCCGCGTTTCATGTACACGCGGTTCAAATCTGTAATCTCAAGCTCGCCGCGGTGGGACGGCTTCAGTTCAGAAGCAATTTGCGGCGCGTGCTCGTCATAGAAGTACAGTCCTGTAACCGCGAAGCGCGACTTAGGCGCCGAGGGCTTCTCTTCAATGCTCAAGGCGCGCCCTTCTGCATCAAGTTCGACGACTCCATAGCGCTGAGGATCCTGAACTTGATAGGCGAATACAGTCGCGCCCTTCTCCCGGGTATTTGCCACACGCAGCATCGCCGGAAGATCATGGCCATAAAAAATGTTATCGCCAAGAACCAGGCAGCTGGGAGCGCCGTCGAGGAAATCGCGGCCAATGAGGAATGCCTGCGCCAGTCCGCCCGGGTTGGGCTGGACTGCGTAGGACAGATTCAATCCCCACTGGCGGCCATCTCCAAGAAGATCGCGAAAGCGCGGAGTATCAGTGGGAGTCGAAATGATGAGAACATCCTGGAGGCCCGCCAACATCAGCGTACACATGGGGTAGTACACCATGGGCTTGTCGTACACCGGAAGCAGCTGCTTCGATACGACATGGGTAACCGGATAAAGACGAGTGCCGGAGCCTCCGGCGAGAATGATTCCTTTACGCTGCTTCAAGCTAAACCTTCACCTCTGCATTGAGTCCCATTTCAGGATTCTTACCGGGTTGCGTATTGGGCGGCGATCCAATCTTTGTACGCACCAGAGACAACTGAGTCGAGCCAATCTTTGTGGCTCAAATACCATTCAATAGTTTTACGTATGCCACTACGGAAATTTTCCTGAGGTTGCCATCCCAGTTCTGTTCGCAGCTTGCTTGCGTCGACGGCATAGCGTCGATCGTGTCCGGGGCGATCGGTGACGAACTTTATGAGCGTTTTATGCGGTCTCGATGGTGAGCCAGGAACCAGTTCGTCCATCAGCTCGCAGATAGTGTTGACAACTTCTATGTTCGCCTTCTCGCTCGACCCGCCGACGTTGTAAGTCTCGCCGGGCTTGCCCAATTTCAGGATCGTGGATATAGCATCGCAGTGATCTTCAACATACAGCCAATCCCGCACGTTTTTGCCGTCCCCGTAAACCGGAATGGCCTTGCCGTTCAGCGCGTTCAGAATCGTAAGGGGGATCAGCTTCTCGGGAAACTGATAGGGGCCGTAGTTGTTCGAGCAGTTGCTAGTCAGCGTCGGCAAGCCATAGGTATGGTGATATGCACGCACCAAGTGATCTGAAGAAGCTTTGGAGGCAGCATAGGGACTGTTCGGTGCATACGGCGTGTGCTCAGTAAAAGCCGCATCATCTGGA